>JAZSJI010000196.1:0-2881 GCA_045534235.1 Candidatus Flemingiibacterium sp.
TAGTAGAGGTTCGAGCGCAGGAACGAGGTGTCGTCTGAGCCGAAATGCACGTCGTTGACACGAAGCGTTATCCACGGTCTGATACCCTTTTTCTTCATCTCGTCAATGAATATCTGCACGCCGTCAACGCCAAACTCCGCGTACGCTCTGTAAAGACGCATCATAGAGAGATAGGTGTAATCGACCTCTTTGCCGTTTTCGGTTTTATGAAGCACCTTTTCGCCGCGCCACATAATATGCCTTGACGGTATGATCGAGGTCTGCTCAAGCACGCCGATAAGCACGTCCGTCACAGCTCCCTCGTATTTCGAGAGGTAGTCCGTAAGGCTTGCTGTGCACTCCTCGGCGCTCTCACCGGCTGCCGCGCCGTACCAGTTCGGGTCGCGGTTGACCATAACCGCGTTGTCGTACCATTTTTTCTGTGGCATAATTATTTTTCCGAAAAATCATTAAGATCGTCGGGCTCTTCGGACTCGATGATAACGCTCATATAGGATATCGTACCCTTACCGATGAGCGATACGATTACCTTGCTGTCCGTTTCAAATCCCGAAAGATCATATGCGATAGGAGTATGCTCGGTGAGATTTACCGTCTTGTCGCCAAGTGCGGGGCGGATGAGCGGCTCAATGTCCTTACCGACGGGATCCACAACGCCGAGGATTTCCGCAATAGGTCTTCTCGGACCGTCGAAGTCTATAATAAGCGTCACCTTATCGGTCTTCTTTACACGGCCGAGTTCAAGAGGCATAAACATCTTCGGAACAAACGTGTACGGGAACGGCTTGAATGCAAGCGGATCGTATGCACCGTAGTCCTGTTCTGTTACGGTAAACTCACGTCTGCCCTTGTGGCAGTTTTCCTTATTGACTCTCCACGATGCGCGGTTGCGATCGGTATAATATTCGTGATTGTTAAAATAGATACCGTCTGCGCCCTGCGCGTAGAACGATGCCGCGTATGCCTTTGCGTGCTCGGGAGTGTTGACGGTAAGCTTGTAGTTGTTGGTTTCGATACCGCCGATAAGCGCAATATCGTCACCAACGATCTTCTTCCACTTTCTGACCGGCATACAGCCGTCCGTGCTTCCGAAGTGTCCCGTCGGAACGAGCACGTCGATAAGCCCTTCCCTGACCATCGTTTCAACGTCAAAGCCGAGGTCGTACGCCTCGTCGGGATCGCGGCAGATACGAAGGGATATCTTAAGATCGTGACCGAGGCGCTTTTCAGCCGCCGTGACACGCTTCTTTACTTCTCTGAAGTAGTCGAGCATAATCTCCTGAATACCATCAGGATCGCCAACGTAGTCAAAGCAGTATATCTCGCGCATAAAGTCAAGCTCGATACCGAAGATATCGTACTTGCCGAGCAATTCTTCAATATAGTTAAGAATAGCGTTCTTATAGCGGGGATATCTCCAGTTAAAGAGGTTGCGGTAGTAAGCGTAGCGCTCGTGAGTGTTGTGACCTGCCGCTATCTCCTCGTAGAACATATCCGAGTGTATGAATGAGGTTTCCGCGCTCGAAAAATGTGCGTCGTTCATACGGAAGGTAAGCCACGGTCTGATGCCGAGCTTATGCATCTGGTCGATAAATATCTGTATGCCGTCAAAATTATACTCGGTATACGCCTTGTACATCGTTTCATACGAGGAATAGTCCACCTCGTGGCCGTTTTCGATCTTCTGAAGATACTTCTCGCCGCGCCACATAAACGAGTTATTGGGCACCATAGCCGTCTGCTCGAGAACCGCGAACATAACGTCGGTAACTGCGCCCTCATACTGCGAGATAAACTTTTCAAAGTGCTCCTTGCACTCTGTTTCGGAGTCACCCTTTATACGGTAGATCCAGTTGGGATCGCGGTTTACCATAACCGCGTTGTCATACCACTTTTTCGTTTCCATAATTATTTTCCTCTCTAAAGAATAATATTAATTTTCAGTAAATCACTCTGCGTCAACGGTAAGCTTTATGTAGTGTACCGTTCCATTGCCCTTGAAGGAGATGACCACCCTTCCCTCACTCGAGAATCCGCTAAGATCGTATTCGATTGGAGTGTGCTCAATGAGATTTATCTGCTTGTCTCCAAACATCGAGTGGCAAATATCAGGCTCGACCACCTTCCCCTCGGGATCGATAACTCCGAGAATTTCAGCAACGGGATTCTTCTCGCCCTCAAAGTCGATAAGCAGCTTCACCTTATCGGTCTTCTTTACCTTACCGATCTCAACGGGGATCGAGGTCGAATAATTAAAGGTGTGCGGAAGCGGCTTATACGCTTCTGTCGCGTACGCCGCACAGTCTTGATAGGTAACGACGAACTCGCGTCTGCCAACAAGGCAGCTTTCCTTGTTGACTCTCCACGCCGCACGGTTGCGCTCGGTGTAATATTCGTGATTGTTATAGTAGATACCGTCGGCACCCTGTGCATAGAACGATGCAGCGTATGCCTTGGAGTGCTCGGGCGTATTGACGGTGCCCTTCATATTATTGGTTTCGATACCGCCGATGAGCGCGACGTTATCACCAAGAAGCCTTCTCCATCTTCTCATAGGCATCGCGCTGTCCGTGCAGCCGAAATGCGATGTCGGCACGACCACGTCAACGAGTCCCTCGCGTACCATAGCTGCGACGTCGAAGCCGAAATCGTACGCGTCGTCGGGATCGCGGCAGATACGAAGCGAGATCTTTATATCGTGTCCAAGACGCTTTTCTGCCTCCACTGCAAGCTTCTTTATAGCTCTGAAATAGTCGAGCATTATTTCCTGAATACCGTCGGGCTCGCCGATATAGTCAAAGCAGTATATCTCGCGCATAAAGTCAAGCTCGATTCCGAATATATCGTATTTTGAAAGCATCTCGCCGATGTAGCCGAGGAT
>JAZSJI010000182.1:0-12087 GCA_045534235.1 Candidatus Flemingiibacterium sp.
TGCTCGAGCAGATAGCCGATGCCGCCCTTGCCCGATTGGGAATTGATGCGGATAACGTCCGTTTCGTACGCGCGTCCGATGTCCGCGGGGTCGATAGGCAGATAGGGCACGGACCAAGTGTCCGACGCGTGCTTTTTGCGCCACTTTATGCCCTTGGCTATAGCGTCCTGATGTGATCCGGAGAATGCGGCAAATACGAGCCTGCCCGAATACGGCTGACGCTCGGATACCTGCATACGCGTAACTCTCTCATATATCTCGGTTATCTTCGGTATGTCAGAAAAATCAAGCCCCGATTCGATACCCTGCGCGTACATATTGAGCGCGAGGGTGATTATATCCGCGTTGCCGGTGCGCTCGCCGTTGCCGAAAAGCGTGCCTTCGATACGGTCAGCGCCTGCGAGCAGTCCAAGCTCCGCGTCGGCCACGGCACAGCCCCGGTCGTTGTGCGGGTGGAGTGAAACCTCAATGGCGTCACGGTACTTAAGGTTATTGCACATAAACTCGACCTGATTTGCGTACACGTGCGGTGCGGACAGCTCCACGGTTGCGGGGATGTTTATTATCGCTTTGCGCTCCTTCGTAGGCTTCCACACGTCGAGCACTGCATTGCAGACCTCGAGTGCGAATTCCGGCTCGGTAGCTGTAAACGACTCGGGCGAATACTCAAAGCGGTAATTTACTCCCGCTTCCTTTGCCATATCAAGGATAAGCCTTGCGCCACTCGTTGCGAGCTTCAAGGTTTCTTCCTTCGTTGCCTTGAATACCTGCTCACGCTGTGACACCGAGGTGGAGTTGTAGAGGTGGATTATCGCATTTTTACAGCCCTTCAGCGCGGCGAAGGTCTTTTTTATAATATGCTCGCGGCACTGCGTGAGCACTTGAACCGTTACGTCTTCGGGGATAAGCTTCTTCTTGATAAGCGTGCGAAGGAACTTGTACTCGGTTTCGGACGACGCGGGAAATCCAACCTCGATCTCCTTAAAGCCTATATCGACGAGAAGCTTAAAAAATTCGAGCTTCTCCTCAAGGCTCATTGGTATCATAAGCGCCTGATTACCGTCGCGAAGGTCGACAGAGCACCATTTCGGCGCTTTTTCAATATGCGTTTTAAGAGTCCAGCTTGCCGCACCTGTTGGGGCGGGGAAGAACTGCGTTGTGTATTTATTCGTGTTAATCACGTCGTACTCCAAACTCAAATAATATTGGCGCCGCGCTCAAGCGCAACAACGCCCGTACGGCATATCTCGGTAATACCAAGCGGCTTCATTACCTCGATAAACGCGTTTATCTTGCTCGGCTCGCCCGTTACCTCGACGCAGAACATATCGGTCGTATAGTCGATTATTTTCGCGCGGTATATCTCCGATGCGGCGATGACCTCGCTGCGATTCTCGGGGGTATTTCTGACCTTTATCAGCATAAGCTCGCGCTCGACAGTATTCTCGTCGGGAAGGAGAAGGACCTTCTTTACGTTAACGAGCTTGCGAAGCTGATTTATAAGCTGCTCGCGAAGAAAATCGTCGCCGCGAACGGTTATCGTGATACGCGAAAAGCTCGGGTCGTCCGTTTCACCAACGGTAAGGGAGTCGATGTTGAAGCCCTTGCGCATAAACATACCGGAAACGCGCGCCAGAACGCCGTATTTATTTTCAACGTAGACTGCTATTACAAAGCGTTTCATAGTTAATTCTCCTTGTCAACTATTATGTCGTCAAACGATTTGCCCGGGGGGAGCATCGGCAAAACAAATTCGTCGACGTCTATGGCAGCGTCGATGAGGTACGGGCCGTCGCACGCGAGTGCCGCCTCAAACGCTTTCTCGAACTCACATACGCTCGATACGCGGCAAGCCTTGGCACCGAATGCCTCGGTAAGCTTTACGAAATCCGTCTTGCGCTCAAGCACGGTCGAGGAATAACGCTTTTCATTAAACAGCGTCTGCCACTGACGAACCATTCCGAGAGCACCGTTGTTAAAGAGAACAACGGTTATGGGAAGGTTGTACGTTACGGCTGTGGCAAGCTCGTTTAGGTTCATACCAAAGCTGCCGTCGCCGGTTATAAGTATAGTTCGATTACCGTTTGCAACGGCAGCACCGATAGCCGCGCCAAGACCGTAGCCCATGGTGCCGAGTCCGCCGCTTGTGAGAAGGCTTCTCTTGCGTTCAAAGTGTGCGTACTGAGCCGTCCACATCTGGTGCTGACCGACGTCGGTCGCAATTACTGTGTCGGGCGATTTTTTTGCATTTATAACGTCGAATATACGCTTTGGAGTAAGCGTACCGTCGGGTGCGGTATCGACAGCCTTTGCGATCCTTCTGCCGCCCTCGCGCAGCTTTTCGATACGCTCGCCCCACTCGCTGTGACTTGCCTCGGCACAGCCTTTGAGAATGCGCTCGGCGGCGTCCTTAAGATCGCCTACGATGCCAACGTCGACGATGACGTTTTTATTTATCTCGGAAATGTCCGCGTCGATCTGTATTATCCTCGCGCCCTCGGCATACTTTGATTTGTTGCCAGTGGCGCGGTCTGAAAAGCGTACGCCAAGACCGAGTATAAGGTCGGCCTCCTTCATTGCTATAGACGAAGCATATCTGCCGTGCATACCCTGCATACCGAGGAAGCGCTTGTAGCTTTTTGGAAGGGCTGAAAGTCCCATAAGCGACGAGCCGATATATGCGTCGGTCTTCTCGGCAAGCGCCTTTACGGTGTCGGAAAGACCCGCACCAAGTGCACCGCCGCCGATGTAGATGTACGGACGCTTCGCATTGTTGATAAGCGCAATAGCCTTTTCAATATCGCAGTCCTCGGCGATAGGTAAGGGAAGTGCTTCTACAACCTCTCCTGCGACAAATTCGCACTCTGCCGCCTGAACGTCAGATGGGATATCGACAAGCACCGGTCCGGGTCTGCCCGATTTCGCAATCTGAAACGCCTCACGGATAGTGTCGGCAAGCTCGCGCACGTCCGTTACGAAATAATTATGCTTGGTTATGGGCATAGTAACGCCCGTGATGTTTATTTCCTGAAAGCTGTCCTTGCCTATCTCATACGTCGGTACGTTGCCCGTTATGGCAACCATCGGTACGGAGTCGAGCATAGCCGTGGCGATGCCCGTTACGAGATTTGTCGCGCCGGGGCCTGACGTCGCTATTACGACGCCTACCTTGCCCGTTACGCGTGCGTATCCGTCGGCTGCGTGTGACGCGCCCTCTTCGTGGGCGGTGAGTATATGATTGATGCTTTCGCTCGATTTATAAAGCTCGTCGTAAATGCCGAGAACAGTACCGCCGGGATACCCGAAAACGTCGGTGACACCCTGCTCGATAAGCGTTTTTATTACTATCTGCGAGCCGGTAAAAAGCTCTTTTTTGCGCCGTGCCATCGTATCCCTCCAATTCTCCGATTTTAAAAATGTCACGCTGACAGAGCAGCGTGCACACAATGATATCTTTAATAAAATATTCACAATTATTGTACCATATCGGTATAGCAGTGTCAAGCAAGGGTGGGAGGTTTTACAATTTATTCACAAAAAACGACACGGACGGCGTGAAAAAGGGACTTGAAACTTTCGCTCACGTGTGCTATAATGTCTGTGAACGAAAACACTTTGGAGGTTTACATTATGGCACTTGAAAGAAAAGACGTCGCCGAGCATCTTAAGTGGCGCGTCGAGGATATTTTTGAAACTCCCGAGGCTTGGGAAAAAACTTACGCAAAGCTTGAAAAGAAGCTTGATTTCAAAAAGTATGAGGGCAAGCTCGGCGATGCGGATATGCTCTTTGAGTGCTTCACGAAGCTCGGCGAGATCGAGCTTGATCTCAATAAGCTCGCCGTGTACGCGTTTATGCGTCACGACGAGGACACCCGAAATTCCGAATACACCGCGCTTCTCTCGCGCGTTAATATGATCGAGATGAAGCTCTCGGGAAACGTCGCGTTCATCACGCCCGAGCTGACCGCGCTTCCCACAGAAACGCTCGAAGCGTTCGCCGCTGACCCGAAGTTTTCCGATTACGACTATACTATCCGCAAGATTATAGGACAGAAGCCGCATGTGCTCTCGCTTGAGACCGAGCAGATACTCTCGCAGGAGAGCCGCGTGTTCGACGTGCCGCGTCAGGTGTTCTCGATGATCGACAACGCAGACTTCCCGTACCCCACGATAACCGTTGACGGCAAGAAGGTCACCCTCACTCACGGCTCGTACGGTCTTATGCTCTCCTCGCCGAACAGACGCGTCCGCAAGGCGGCGTTCAAGGCGTACTACAAGGCATACATCGGTCTTATCAATACCATAACTGCCGCATACGTCGGTAACGTGGACAAGGACGTTTTCCTTGCACGTGCCCGCAAGCACGAGTCCTGCCTTGCAAAGGCGATGCACGCAGAGGACGTAGACATCAAGGTTTACGAAAACCTGCTTGACTCCGTACACTCGAATCTCCACCTCATGCACCGCTACTACAAGAACCGTAAGCGCATCCTTGGCTACAAGGAGCTTCATATGTACGACGTTTACACCTCGCTCATTGAAAACGCCGAGATAAAGGTCGACTACGAGGAAGCTTACAAGATCGTTATGGAAGGATTAAAGCCGCTCGGCAAGGAGTACGCGAAGCTTCTTCGCGAGGCTCACGACAAGCGCTGGATAGACGTTGAAGAAACCGCAGGCAAGCGCAGCGGCGCGTACAGCATCAGCGTACACGGCCTCAAGCACCCCTACGTGCTTCTCAACTATCAGCCCACGACGAGCAATGTGTTCACCATCGCGCACGAGCTTGGTCACGCTATGCACTCCTACTTCTCGCAGCGCACACAGCCGCAGGAAAAGTCGGGCTACAAGATCTTTGTCGCAGAGGTTGCAAGTACAGTAAATGAGATTCTTCTCATAAAGCATCTGCTTGCAACTACCGATGACGTAAAGCTCAAGAAGTATCTGCTTTCCTACTATATGGACACCCTCAAAGGCACGCTCTTCCGTCAGACGCAGTTTGCCGAGTTCGAGTACATCTCGCACGATATGGCAGAGAAGGGTAAGCCGCTTACAAAGGACGCTCTTTGCGACGTTTACCTTGACCTTAACAAGAAGTATTACGGTCCCTACGTCGTATCCGATCCCGAGATTGCATATGAATGGGCGCGCATACCGCACCTCTACCGCGGCTTCTACGTTTACAAGTACGCGACGGGTATAATCTCTGCGGTGTCTATCGCCGAGCGCATACTCTCCGAGGGACAGAGCGCAGTCGACGACTACTTTAAATTCCTCTCGTCGGGCGGAAGCGACAGCCCTGTTGAGCTTCTTAAGCTTGCGGGCGTTGACCTTACCAAGACTGACGCATTCGAGGCTTGTATGAGGTCGTTTGAAAATGCTCTTGTAGAGTTTGAATCGCTTGACTAAATCCTATGTTGCCCGCCCTCTTTTTGAGGGCGGGCTTTTTTATGTAATCGTATACGTGTCATCTTCTTGCTGATATCACACCGTTTGATATTTGTGGCGTTTTTTTTGTGATGTCTGAATACTGAAAAATAGTGTCCCAAAAGTACAAAAAAGCGAGGATTTATTGTGCTTCTTGCGGTAAAACGCAGAAGCTTTTTTGGCTAAAACGACAAAGTTGCGAAAAGATGTAAAAAGTGCGTAAATTTATTGACATTTTTGGCGCAAATATGCTATAATAATCTCGTAATAATGCGGTCATAAATCGACCGTAAATACAAGAAAGTGAGAAACATTATGAAAAAGACAAGACTTCTTTCAATGCTCTTGGCTGTTGCGCTTGTTTTCACAAGCCTTCCGCTGATGGCAACCGCAGTTTCTGCTGAAGAAGCTCCTGCGGCTATGGAAAAGGGCGACAAGATCGTTATTCCGAACGGAAGCGGCGCGAATTGGACCGGCGTTGACTTCGAAAGAGAAGACTACGTAATCGCAAAGGTAAGAGGCGGAGGCTACTCTTTCCTTCCGGCTAGTCTTATGTACGAATACGATTCAACAACTTCGGCTCCGACTAGCGAAAGCGTTTGTGTAGCCGGTCAAACGTATACCTATACTGTTCAGCTCCGAACCAGTGCTAATGACACTCTCGGCAGAAAGCTTCAGGTTACGGTTAGCCCGACTGGTAACTCTGGCGACAAAATCGGCGAAAAGGTATTCGCGCTGACAACCGAATTTGCTGAATACAGCGGAACCTTTACTATCCCTGCAGGTTCCACAGGCAAGTACGTTCTTAAAATGATGCCCAATCCTCTTGGCGGCAGCGGCGATTACGGCTATTGGGATATGCGCGGCTTAAAGGTTACCAACAGTGCCGGCGATATAGTTTATGCTCTTGGTTGCTACGATGAATCTATTGAACCTGAGCAGTGGGCTTTCCCGGCTTCCTACACCGCATATGAGCACGTTCACAATAAGTGGCTCGGCGCTGACCTCACCGCAGCTACCTCTGCAACCTACGACATCGCTGACACCAAGCTTCTCCCCGGTGTATACCAGCTCACCGGTACGTTCAACACTGATGCTGACAGCATCGCACTTTCCGCAAAGGTAAACGATACCCTTATGAACGTTGGTGCTACCACCACTACCGAGGTTACCGTTGACACCAATGCAACTACCGTTTATTATACGCTCAACGTCGAGGAAGAGACCACCCTCTCTACTCTCGGACTTGCTTGGACCGTTAACGGCACTGCAACCAAGCTTAAGCTCTCCAACCTTTCCTTTAAGTGCGTAGAGCTTACCGGCAACGCAGGCAACAACGCAAGCATCAAGCGCGGTACCGTCGTTGCTACCGCAGAGAGCGTTGCATTCTGGTCCGCAGATGACGCAGGCGCAAGCGTTGAGATCGACAACAGCAAGAACTACGTTGCGATGACCGTTCGCGGCGGCGGTTATTCGATGGGCGCTATAAGCGTTTACACTCCCGACGACCCCGATTCTCCCTGCAAAGCAGGTAAGATGTATACCTACACCATCCTTATGAGAGAGAATCCCAACACCGAGGACCACGCTTCGAGGCTCTCCGTTAACGTAAGTGATAACGGTAACTCCTCTGCGGGTGCTAACCCGATCCACACCAATACGTTTGACACCATTCCTACCGAATTCACCGAGCTTACCGGCTCGTTCACCGTTCCGGCAGACTGCACGTTGTCCAAGGTCTTTAAGATCCACGCTGGCTTCAGCGGTACCTACAACGGCAACGCCGCTGAAAAGCGCTACACCGATTGGGATTTCCGCGGTATTAAGATCACCGACGCTGACGGCAACGACGTTGTCGCATACGGTGTGTATAACGAAAAGCTTGCTCCCAGCGAGTGGGTAATGCCTAAGGATAATTACGGCTCGCAGAAGGCTGTAGGCGAGACCGAGCTTGCTCTCATTCCCGATGCTGACGGCTCTGCCTTCGCATACGACGCAACGGGCAAGGATATCACCCTCGCTCCCGGTACCTACGTTGTAACCGGTAACTTCGCAGCAGCAAGCGGTTCGGCTAACGTTCAGCTCGGCGTTACCGCAGCAGACGGCACTACCGCAACCGGCGAGGAGGTTACCGTTGGTGCAACCAAGTCTCCCGTAACCGTTGAAATCGAGATTGAGAACGCTACCAAGCTTTCCGAGATCTCCGTAACCGTCGACGGCAAGGTTTACGTTGGCGACATTAAGATTGCAGAAAAGCCTGTAAAGTTCACCGCTCCTAACGTTGGTATTATGATGGCGCTTCTTCTTAAGAAGCCCCCGAAGTTTGAGTACACCAATCTCATTCCTCACGTTTACAATGACGCCGGAACAAGCTATTGGTCCGCTCCCGGCAACTGCACTCTTACCGCTACTATCCCCGAGGAAGGCGATGCGTATCTCTCTATGAGAGGCATGGAGAAGAACCTCGATGCATTCGTTTATACTCCCGGTGTAACTCTCCAGCCCGGAACCTACAAGTTCTCTGCAAGCATTCGTTCGGCTAATAAGGGTGTGAAGACTATGGTTCGCGCCTTAATCGGTGACAAGACATTCGGTAATGTTTGGATGGATAACTCTTGGCTCTCGATCGGCGGTGAATTTACCGTAACTGAAACTACCGAGTTTATCGTAAGATTCTTCGGCGGTCCCGACCAGAGCTTCAAGCAGCCGTACGATGTAACCGGTCTCAAGCTCATTTACCTCAATGAGGATCCGAATTACGTTGCTCCCGATCCTTCCGAGAAGGAAGAGGAAAAGGAAGATGTAAAGCCCGAGGTTAAGAAGGAATACGTTGACAACGGCAATGAGGAAGTAGTTCTCAAGGCAGTTGACGGTTCCGAGATTCCTAACGTATTCAACGACGTTGGAACCGATAAGTGGATAATCGACGATCAGTCGCTTACCGTTAAGAGTCAGGGCGGTAACCTCTACCTCGCTATGAGAGATATTACCGTTAACCACAAGGGCTTCACCTACAAGCCCGGCGTGACCCTCGAGCCCGGCACATACTTCTTTAGCGCCGATCTTCGCGCTGCAGTAAAGGGCGACAAGACTATGCTTCGTGCGATCATCAACAACGAAACTACTGTTGGTAACGTATGGTTTACTAACGATTGGACTGTTATGTCCGGTCAGTTCACCGTAACCGCTCCTACCGAGTTCACTGTTAAGTTCTTCGGTGGCCCCGACGGAAGCTTCATTCAGGATTACGACGTATCCAACATTCTCGTAACCAATATCGGTTAATTTGAATTAGCTCAAGTGCACCGCGCGGATAAATCCGCGCGGTGCTTTTTTATGTCAAAATGTTAAAAAACACGCTCAAAATGTGTGAAAATTCACACAATTAAACTGTGATAAATATACAAAATGGCGGCTATTTTTTGTTATAAAGGGAGAAATATAACAGAAAAGGCTTTTTTGATGCGAAAAAGTATTGACACAAAATGAAAAAATATGATATAATTAATACGTTATAGCGGCAGCGCCGCAAATTATTTTGAAAGAGAGAAGCATAATGAAGAAGACAAGAATTCTTTCGATGCTGTTAGCGATAGTTCTTGCGCTTTCGAGCCTTCCTACGGTAGCGATTTCGGTTGCTGCAACGGAGCCCGTAGCTATGGAAACGCGCGACAGTATAACTGTTCCGACCGACACAGATGACGGTTGGACAGGCGTGACTTACAAGAATGATAAGTACGCGACATTCAGCCTGCAGAATACCAGCGGCTTTAGTGCGATGACGCTGTATACCACTGCCGCAGGCGATACAGATATTTGCCAGCCCGGTCAGACGTATACTGTTTCAATCGACGTAAAGGTTAATCCTTCGTTTACCATTCCTGCAGATCAGCCCGGTATCAGCGTGGCTATCAGTAACGTAGGATCGTGGGAGATTTGGAGCAGACTCACGAATTACGAGTGGCGTAATTTCACCAAGAAGGTTACGATCCCCGCTTCTCCGGCAGGAAATATTACGATGAGCCTTTATCCATTAAGAGCAACCAGCCGTGTTACCTGGGATTTCCGTAATATCACGGTTACCGATTCCAACGGCAATATAGTTCTCGGCTACGGCGAAGCTACAGATAATTGGAGCTTTCCGGTGAGAAAAGAGGCAGACTTTATCGGTGTGACCGATAATTCCGGCCTTGTAGCAAATGTAAGCGGAACCGGCACCACAGCGTCGTACGACGTTGAGGACGTGAAGCTCCTTCCCGGCGTATATCAGCTTACGGGTACGTTTGGTACCGACGCTGATACAGTAGCTCTCGGCGTTAAGCTTGGGGACAGTGCAATGACTGTGGGCGCGACTGCGAATACGGCGGCTGCTGTCGGAACTACGGCACAGACTACTACTTATACGCTCACTGTCGAGGAGGAGATGACACTCTCCGCCATTGATTTTGAGTGGACAAAAGAAGCAAGCTCTACTGCAACAGAGCTGTATTTCAGCGATATTAAATTCACCTGCGTTGAGCTTACCACGTCTACTACAAATGCAAGCATCAAGCGCGGTACGCTTGTTGCAGGCGGTGACAGCATCGCATTCTGGTCATCCGATACGGGCGCTGTTGAGGTTGATGGCAGCAGAAACTATGTAGAATGCACTGCAAAGGGTGGCGGTAACAACTTTATCACCGCTGTTCTTTACGATCCGGCGGATCCCGATAACAGTATCTGCACTCCCGGTACAAAGTATGAGATCACGATCAATGCTATTCAGAGCGAAAACAATCCTATAGATGCAGATAAGACCAAGGTTGGTATAATTGCCGGCGGTACCAAGAATTATCTCGAGAAGTATCCGGTTATGCCTACCGATTGGGCTGACGCTCCCCTTACTTACAGCTTTACCATTGCCGCTACGGAAGCTGCAAAGGTTCAGCTTAAGTTTATGGTTCCGCCGAACGTCTGCACCGACAGAGAAAGAATTTATCTTAACTTCCGCGGCATAAAGATCGTTGACGTTGTTACCGGTGAGGCTGTATATGCCCGCGGTGAATACGACGAAAAGCTCTCTCCGAGCGAGTGGACGTTCCTCAACAAAAAGTCAGATGAAACGGTTTACGACCGCTTCTCCGAGCTTCTTCTCACTCCCGATGCTTCCAACGGATCCACATTTACCTATAATGCAACAAATAAGGACATCGCCCTCGCTCCCGGTGAGTATACCGTAAGCGCTACTGTATACGCTACTCAGGGCACGCAGACTGCAAAGCTTACCGCAAAGGCGGCAAACGGCGAGAGTGCAACAGGTACCGCGTACGGTGTCGGTGCTAATCCGACTACCGTTAAGATGACGCTTGCGGTTACCGAAGCAACAAAGCTTTCTGAGGTTAGCCTCATCGTGGACGGCGGCGCTGCAATATATCTTACCGATCTCAGAATAGCAGAGAAGGGTCCCGAGTTCTCGGCACCCAACGTGGGTATTATGATGGCTTTCCTTCTTAAAAAGGCAGGCCCGTACAGAAACTTCAAGAAGACCAATTTCCTTGAGAAGATCTACGAGCACGTTGGAAGTGAAAATTGGACTTATCCCGAGGGCAGAACACTAAAGCTCGTTGAAGAAGACGGTATACAGTGCATCTCGATGAGCAATATTCAGAAGAATATGGATACGTTCTCTTACAGCTATGACTACGAGCTCGAGCCCGGTACGTATAATCTTACCGGCTTGATTCGTTCCACGGCGGCAGGTCAGACCTCACGCAGCCGCTTCTCGATTGGCAAGAGCACGGTTGCAGACGTTTCCTACGGTACTGCTTGGGTTAAGTTCAACGTTACGTTTGATCTTGACGATTCTACCGACTTTGTATTCAAGGTATACGGCGGCCCGTGGGAAGGATACACCAAGCCCTATGAGATCGCAAATCTTTGCCTTGTTGACGTTAACGAAATTCCTGACACCAAGCACGTCCTGCCTTGGGAGGAGGGAACTGAAGTGCCCGGCACTGATGAGCCGGAAGAGCCTGAGGTAGTAGAGCCCGAGGAGCCTGAGGAGGAAGTAGTCCTGAAGGCAGTTGAAGGCTCGCTCGCGCCTGACGTTTATAACGACGTTGGAAGCGACAAGTGGAATCTCGGTTTTGAAAAGTACGCACAGGAGCTTACCGTAAAGAGCAAGGGCGGCAACCTTTACCTCGCTATGAGAAACGTTGCCCAAAAGAACGATGAAGGCTCCGGATTTACATACAGCACCGGCGTTATCCTCGAGCCCGGAACCTACACTCTCGAGTGCGATGTTCGTACCGCACTTAAGGACGAGGTTGCTATGATAAGCCAGTTTGTAAACGGTTCGCTGCTCAAGCTTGACTGGATAGACAACGAGTGGACTCCTTTTGATTCGACGTTTGTCGTAACCGAAGCAACCGAACTTGTTATCTCGTTTATGGGTGGTTCTGATGTAAACTTCATCAAGGACTTCGACGTAAGCGGTATCAAGGTAGTTAAACAGTAATCAATAAAAATCACCGCACGGTGCTATGCCGTGCGGTGTGTTTTTTGTAAAATAAAAGAGCCGCGCTTTTGCGCGGCTCTTTGCCGTTATTATTCGGTGGTGTAGTTATCGAAATAACCCTGAATGAACACGATAGGCGTACCCTTGTCGCCCGAGCCGGAGGT
>JAZSJI010000035.1:0-4832 GCA_045534235.1 Candidatus Flemingiibacterium sp.
TAAGAAATCCTCTTGAAATTTTTGAAGTTTTAGTGTAAAATATAGATAGAGATAATTCAGATTGCATTATCTTACCAAATTCAAGGAGGACACTCACTATGTTAAAGTTAATCATCGGCTTCAAGGGTACCGGCAAGACAAAGCAGCTTATCGAAATGGTCAATACCGCTTCCGCACAGAGCGACGGAGCAGTCGTTTGTATCGAAAAGGGAACAAAGCTGACCTACGACATTAAGCATACCGCTCGTCTTATAGATACTGATGCGTACGGCATTTGCGACGGTCAGTCGCTGTTCGGCTTCATTGCAGGTATCTTCGCAAGTAACCACGACGTTACCGATATATATATCGATTCCGCACTCAAGATCTGCAATAACGATCTCGCAAGCTTCGACAAGCTCTGTGATGAGGTAAATGCGCTTCTCGTTAAGTGCGACGTACACTGCACGATGACCGTATCGCTTCCCGTAGAGGACGCTACGGAAACCATCAAGAAGTACCTCTAAAATACACATACAAAATAAACACCGCTTCTGCCGCAGACCGATGGTCTGCGGCAGAATGTAGGTTATATACATATGTGTATCCTACAAAATTCTGATTTTTCGGAGACGTATAATGAACAGATTTTTAAAGGTGCTGTCGCTTGCGTTGGCGCTCCTTATCGGCGTGACACTTCTTGCAGGCTGCCGCAATGAGAAGAATATTTCCGAAAAGCTCGATTTGATCTTCGAGGCCTGCGACAAGGCAATCGGTGACGAGAGCGGAGAGATACTTATTCATAAGACCGTAAAGCTCGACGCGGATATTGAAGGCGTTCTCGAGAGCTGTACAGAGGAGACCTTTGTGCAGTTCAGAAACAATTCGGGCGATCCTGATTTTAACCTCACGCGCGACTACAGCGCAACGAACGGCGACTCTGTAAGCAATTACGAGTTTGCAAAAGAGGGCGATGTCATGATCGAGCTCTTCGACGGAAGCGGCGACTTTGTGAGTGAGGCTCCCGATATTTTCGAGGAGTTTAAGCTTGAATTCACCGCGTCTGACGTAGACGAGATGGTGGTTACCCCGAAGGAAAAGGGCTTTAAGGAATATAAGTTCTATATGAAGGCGGCGTACGTAAACGGTTTCGACACCGAGGTGGACGGTCTTAAAAAGGACTGCGTCGGCGTTGCGTATTGCTACTACGTTGATAACTATAAGAACCTCTCGAACATTCTTCGCGAGTACGTTTACACGGTGACGTATGAGGGCGAGTCGCAGAAGCTCGTTGAGTTTATTGACGCGAAAATTGACTGAATTATAGGCGGCGGCAGTTTTACTGCCTCCGTTTTTTATGCCGGAAGTTCTCGAAATATAGACAAAATGTAAAACATTTTGCACATTTCTGTAAGATAATGTATAAAATATCTGTACTCTATTGACAAATCGCCGCATATATGATAGAATAGTACGGTACGTAGGCAGAGTAAGCGCTGCCGCGCAAGTATAATACACACAGAAGGGCTTTGGGATTATGAAAACGAAAGTGCCGCATAACGTGCTGACCATCGCGGAAATGACCAAGCGACCCAATAAAATATCTGCCGAGGTTATCGACGTCGATAATCTTGTGCTGACTGATGAAATGATTAAAAAGCTGCGTATGAGTAAGAGTATGTTCAATAAATCAACGTACGTGCAGATACTCTGCGGCGGTGTGAAATACAACGTAGAGGACGTCGAGCGCAAGAAGGACGGCAAATACTGTATATCGCTCATCTCATCGGGCTTTGCTGCGACTCTGTGCGGCTACAAGGACGGCGGCGTCAAGCTCACAAAGCTCTCGGAAATATAACATTTGCGGCGCATACCGTTCGGTGTGCGCTAATTTTTTTTGATACACGTGTATAAACGCCCGAATCACGGCGAACAATATTACCAAACCGGCATTATCTCACAAACAATGCTTAAAACTTGAAAGGTTGGTAATATTACATGGAGAAGAAAACATCGAAAAAATCTATTGACAAGCTTATCTATTCGCTTATGGCGGCAATGCTCGCGCTTATTGTCGTGGTGTCTGTGATTACGGTTTCGTTTCGCAGAGGCGAAGGCGTAGATACCGCGAGCGGCACGGAAAGCACCTTTGACACAGCCGGCACGTCGGACAAGAGTCCCGACACGGGCAGGGTACCCGTTGACACGAGCCGTATCAACGCGGACACTACCGCCGCGCCTAAGCCCGCTGACACGTCGGCAAAGCCCACCGCGGCAGACACCGATGACACACCTGCCTCAAGTAGCGTACGCTATTTCGTGATGCCCGTAGTCGGAGCCGTAGCCAAGGAGTTTGAGGTCGACGTTCCCACCTATTCGCTCACGATGAACGATTACCGCGCTCACACGGGAGTTGACGTTGCCGCGAGCCTTGGAAGCGAGGTCGTTGCGGCGTCGGGCGGAACGGTATGCAAGATATGGAACGATCCGCTTATGGGGCGCTGTGTAACGGTCGATCACGGCGATAGCATCTATACGACGTATATGAATCTTTCCGAGGAGTCCGGTACCGCACTCGAGGTCGGTGCGAAGGTGACTATGGGACAGACGCTCGGCGCTGTTGGCGAGAGCGCGATGGTCGAGATCGCAGAGGAGCCGCATCTCCACCTTGAGATGAAGGTTGACGGCAAGTACGTCGATCCGCTTGAGTATATGGGCGTATATTCGGAGCAGGATCTCGAATACGAGGGCTGAAAAAGCGAGAGCGCACACCTTGGGTGTGCGCTTATTTTTATTTTGCGTGAGCAAAATTTTTCACGTGTTCATACATACCTCACAATTTTGGGTTATAATAATTACTGTGTGCAGTATTTACATCAGGGAGAATATCACCATGAAAATAAAACGCGAAAACGTTAAAAACGGCCTCTACGAAGCCGGACTTGTTATATTCGGTTCAGTAATGTTCGCGATCGCAATGAATATGTTTCTGCTCCCGGCAAATATCGTCCTTGGCGGTATGACGGGTGTCGCGACGGTGCTTAATATGCTTTTCAATACGCCAGTCGGTGTAATGATAATTGCTCTTAACATCCCTCTCTTTATTGCCAATACCTATTTCTTCGGGTCGGGCTTTCTTCGCAGAACGATAATCGGCGTCGTTGCGACCTCTGTGGCGACGGACGTGCTGACGTTCTTTCCAAAGACGACTGAGGATCCGCTTCTTTGTGCGATACTCGGCGGTATCGCGATGGGCGCAGGTGCCGGCGCAATGATGACGCGCGGCTATACGACGGGCGGCACGGACCTTATCGCGTGCCTTATACGCGTCAAATTTAAAAACATTTCAATGGGTACTATCATCACCGTGACCGACGTTATGATAATCGTCGGTGCGGCGTTTATAACGGGCGATTTTACGAGTATTTTCTACTCGGTTATCTGCGCGTGGGCGGCAGGACGCGTGCTCGATATGATGATCTCTGGCTCGCGCCGTGCAGGCCAGGCGTTTATCGTAACGGACAAGCCCGACGAGATAGTAAAGCTGATTTTCGAGCGTCTTGACCGCGGCGTTACCGTGCTCGACGGAACGGGCGCGTACACGGGTGAAGCCAAAAAGGTTATCATGTGCGTGCTCGGGCGCGGACAGGTGTTTATGCTCAAAAAGCTCGTCGCCGAGTGCGACGAGCGTGCATTCGTCGTTATTTCCGACGCCTCGGAGGTAACGGGAGAGGGCTTCCACAACCACGCTGTGGGCGACGAGGGAAAAAAATAAGCGCCCCCTTTATTTCTGACAATTTTTATTTAACATAAAGGAGAAAAACAATGGTAATCTTCAAAATGGCAGACGGAGGAATTATCAAGCTGAAGCTTCGCCCCGACGTTGCTCCCATCACGGTTGCAAACTTCGAAAAGCTTGTCGGAGAGGGCTTCTACAACGGACTCATCTTCCACCGCGTTATCGCAGGCTTTATGGTACAGGGCGGCGACCCGACGGGTACGGGTATGGGCGGTTCTCCCGACAACATCAAGGGTGAGTTTGCGGCGAACGGTGTTCCCAACAGTATAAGCCACAAGCGCGGCGTTATCTCTATGGCGCGTACGCAGGTGCCCGACAGCGCAAGCTCGCAGTTCTTCATCTGCCACGCAGATGCGACCTTCCTCGACGGACAGTACGCCGCTTTCGGTGAGGTAGTCGAGGGCATCGAGGTCGTTGACCGCATCGCAGGCGTCGACACCGATATGCGCGACAAGCCTATGCGTGACGTCGTTATGGAAGAGGTTACGCTTATTGGTGACGAGGAGTAAGGGAAACGGTCGAATAGGAGAACGCGGCTTTTTTGAAAAAAAGCCTGGCAAAAAACTTCAAATTGGCTTCGCCATCACATCTTGAAAGAAAATAGAAAAGGGATTGGTTATCGCTCTCGATACTAATCCCTTTTTTACGCATCGAGCATCGTGCACCGCGCCATCACCAGCCGGGGGCCTCGCCGATGCCCCCATCGGCACCCCGGCAACTGTTTAGCGGTGCCGAGTGATGGTAATATCCCGTCAGGAGTGGGTACTCTGCCGCCTTGCTTCGCTCGTCGGCGAGGGTAGCGTACGGTAGGAAGGCGCGTAGCTTCGCTCGCGCCGAGCGAGCTGTACGGGGAGCGGCGTTATACGCCGCATCTAACTTTTGTTAGCATAGCGCGAGCGTGAGCGATGCGCGACGGAATGCACCGTCGAAACCTTTAGCCGTAGGATCGCGCACCGTCGCGCACGCAAAGAAGCCCTTTTATCCCGCCGCCTTCTTTTAGGCGGCGTAGCCGTGTGAGAGAGGGGTACAAGGGGAGAGGGAGATCTGGCGCCTG
>JAZSJI010000110.1:0-24046 GCA_045534235.1 Candidatus Flemingiibacterium sp.
TGAAGAGTGATAGTGTTGCACCAAGATCACACCAACACTTAACGCCTATTCAGCTCGACAAATTGGAATTTTACTGTACATCTTTGTTGAATGAATTACAATGGAAACTTCCGTTGCTGTAGGTCAGTTCCTCGCCATCAATGTATATCACTCCATTTTTACATTCAAAGGAAAATCTCGGCTCGTTCAATATCATCCTTGATATAACCGGAATTCTTTCAAAAGAAGTCAAGTCAAAAATCCCTACACTCAAAAACAACAGACCGGAGCCCGATGTGTTATAGGAAACAAGATCTTTTGTGCCATTGCTGTCATAATCCCACAAGCATAACTGATGGTGATATCCTCCAACAGTTTCATATCTGTAAATTGTATGATTTACCATCAAAAAGCAATGTGTGTTCACACAAAACACTTCAATATCAGATGTTTCATCAGAAATACTTTTGGGGGTAATGTTCACAATGCGGGTAATGTTATTCGTGTTGTAGTTATAATCCTTTTCACCGCCACGGATGTATCCATCGCTTTTCAAATTTTCCAGAAATTCATCACAGTGAAGATCGTTCGTCGTATCATAATCCGGAATAAAATAGCCTGTTTCGATCTGTGTGTTTTTGCTTGGGTTGTCGTTTTCGTTTGAAGTGCTTTCCTGTGTTCTTCCATCAGAAGAGCAACCCGCCAATGCCAGCATGAATGTCATCGATAAAATAAATGCTATAAGTTTTTTCACTTTGAAAGCCTCCTTTATCAAATTCTTATTTATCGTTCTGTTTTATCGCCAGTTTCGCCTTTGTATTACAAAAGGCTTCGGGCAAAGCCCATACCCCTAAAGTTTTACGAGCACGTCCAAAGGCTCCCTCCGGGAGGGAGCTCCCGACGGAGTCGGGTGAGGGAGAGTGCGTTACAATGAGATTACTCCAAACTCAAAGTTTCGCAGACTCCTTCCGTCACGGCTACGCCGTGCCACCTTCCTCTCGGAGGAAGGCTTTCCGTTAGTTCCATTATATCACAAATCGGCAGAGAAAACAAGTTCTCTGCCGAAGTTTTGTGCCTGCCTATTTCTCCGCTAAGAATGCAGAGAGAAGCCTCCGCTTTTTGTTTTACCAGCTCATTACGTTTACGCTTGCACTTCTTTGCCAGGAGTTGATAACGGGGAGCTTTTGGGAAAGCTCCGTGCCTCCGCCGTGTACGTCGAGAAGCTGTGCTTCAAGCTCCTCGATCTTATCGATGTTGCCTGCGAGGTAGTCCTCAACACGCGCCTTTGCGCTTCGCATACGGAGCATAAGACCGCCGAGGCGGATCTCCTGCACGTCAAAGCCGTGCGGCTTGTTTTCCTTATACCAAAGTGTTTTGAAGGAGGCGTGGAACTTATCAAGTAGCTCACTTACTCTGTCGTATTCGGGTATCAGTGCCGCGAGGGCGGACTTGTCGCCGCTTTTGTATGCCGCTCTCGTGCGTGCGCCGAGATCGTACTTGTGCGAGAGAAGCTCGCAGAGTGTCGCCTCGAAGTTAAATATATACGCATAAGCGCTGTCATTGGCGAGCGTGTAAAGCTTCTTTGCACACTCAGAGAATTCTTTTGCAACTCCGTCCTTTACGGTTGAGTCGAATACGCCGAGAAGGGGATCGTTATAAAGCATTACCTTGGCGAGATTCGTCCGCTCATCTACGGCATCTCCGATAAGGTTCGGCATATCAAGTGCCATCATAGCGTCATAATCCTCGCCCGTCGCCTCTTTGAAAAGTCGCTTTATTTCGTCCTGATCCGTAACTGCGTCGTATGCCTTGCGAATGGCAAAGAGCGAGGGAAGCACCGCGTAGAACGAGCACTCCTTGCCGTCGTCCCCCCACATCGTGAAGAAGATGTTTTCGATATCTTTTTCGGCACAGGAGCGCATCGCATCGGACATAGTTTTCATAGAAAATTTGTTGAACGGGGCGAATCCCTGCCACGTCCACGCGCCGCCTGCAAACCACACGTCGCGACCGAACCTCTTGTGCTGATCGATCATATTGTCGTAGTATTCTTTGGTGTTGTAGTAGTCCCAGTACACAAGCTCGATGTCCTTCGGGCACTTTTTAACGATCTCGTCTGTGATGACGTCATCGAGCGTATAGTAGCCCGTACAGCCTGCAAGCCTAAAGAACATATCCGACCACATAATGCACTTGAGATCGTACTTTTTTGCAATCTCGATAACTCTCGAAAGATGCTCCGTCAAAATATCAATGCGGTTACGGTAACCGTTTTTGTTAAGATATTTGCCAAGACCGATGAAATGTGCCTCGTCCATACCGATGTGCACGAACTCGGTCTTGAAGCAGGATTTTAACGTTTTGAAGATGTTGTCAACAAGCTGGTAGGTGCGCTCTTCACCCGCCATAAGAATGTCGGCGGCGTCGTTGATGACCTTGTATTCCTTCCAGCGGAATATTTGATTCAAGTGCGCGAGCGTCTGCACACAGGGAATAACCTCGATGCCTAGAGTGTCGCAGTAGTCGACGATGTCGCGAAGCTCGTCCTTCGTGTATCTGCCGCGCATATATCCGAAGTACGGCTCGCCCTCGACCTCGAAGGTGTCTTCGGTGTAAAGCTGGATCATATTGTAGCCGAAGCTCTTAAGTATTCTTGCGAAATTCTTGACCTCTGCGGGCTTCATAACGGCGTTGCGCGACATATCGAGCATAACGCCGAATCTTTTTGCCTTGCTCATTTTAGTTTTCTCCGTATCAGCATTAAAATACGGGAGGAGTTTCCTCCTCCCGCTTAGATTAGTGGCAGTTTGCAGTAGAGAGCAGCTTGTATCCAGAATAGAGGAAGCACGGGTTCATAGGATCCATGTCGGCAGGCTTGCAGTCGTAGCGAAGCTTGGTTTCCTCGAGCTCCTCGATCTTGTCAAGCTTTCCGTCAAGATACATATTAAGGCGCATCTTAACCGTATCCAAACGGTTGACCATTCCACCGTAGCGAATGTCCATAACCTCCCAGCCGAACGGCTTGTTGTACGTCATCCACGACTCGCGGTGAGCGCCTCGGAGAGCTGTCGTTTTTTCGATCAGTACGTCGCATTCCTTTGCGAGCGCTGCAAGCTCTTTCTTGTTGCCCTTGTCGTACGCCGCCTTAAGGCGCAGACCGAAGTCCGCCTTGTTTTCAAGAAGAGTATTGAGAGCCTTTATTACCGCAACTCCGTTTGTAAAGTAGCCCTGATCATTGGGGATATTCGCAAACTGCGCCGATACCTCGCGGTAGTAATCGCCGATATTCTCAAGGTGAGCAACCTGACCGTCAATAACGCCGACGATCGGGTCGTTGTAGGTGAGTGCGCGGGTGATCGGGTAGGTCGCGCCGCCGAGAAGCTCGGGCTTTTCAAGGCTGTAGAAGTCGTCGTAGTTAAGACCGGTTGCATTCTTGAAGGTTCTGCGAACGTCGTCCTCGTCAAAGAAGCCCTTGTAGTCCATGGTCGCGTACATAGCGAGTCCGAATACGGAGAGTATTCTGCTGCACTCGGAGCCGTTGTGCCAAACGCACGCGAGCACCTCGCGTACACCCTTGTTGATACAAGCGGTGAGTGCACCCTCGGCATTCTGCCTTGAGCGAGTGGAGAAGATGCAGTGACCGGACCAGGTCCAGATGCCGCCTGCGAACATAATGTCGCTTGTGAACTGATTGTGCTTGTCAATGCCGGTTTCGAAGAAGTCGGTGCTGTAGTTTACGTACTCCCAGAATACCTGCTTAACACCCTGCGGAACTATGTCACGGAAGTTCTCGGGGAACTCAACGCGCATATCGTAGTCGCCGGTGTAGTCAAGAAGGTTTTTGCCTGCAAGGCGGAAGAACATATCCGACCACATCATAGGCTTAAGACCGTACTCCTCTGCCATAGCGAGCACCTTCTTAAGATGCGTGAAATAAAGCTCGGTGCGCTCGCGGTAGCCGTAAATCTTGAGTGCGTTACCGGTACCGAGGTCGAAGGTTTCGTCAAGACCGAGGTGGATGCGTTTGGTGGTGAAGCATTCGGTTACGCTCTTGAACATAGCGTCGATAAGCTCGTAGGTTGCGGGCGCGTCAACGAGCAGCACCTCTGCGGTATCTCTGTAGGGAACAGCTGCCTTCCAGCGAAGGATTCCGTTAAGGTGACCGAGCGTCTGGATGCAGGGGATAAGCTCGATGCCGAGTGTGAGCGCGTACTTGTCAAGCTCCTTGAGCTCGTCCTTTGTGTATTTTCCGCGCAGATAGCCGAAGTACGGATGACCGTCGATCTCGTAGGTGTCCTCGGTGTAGAGCATAAACATATTCTGACCCATAAGTGCCATCTTGCGAAGAAGGAACTTAACGGTGTCCACGTTCATAACCGCGTTGCGCGACATATCGAACATTGCGCCGTTGGTGTCAAAGTGAGGATCTTCGGTGACGGTCTTTTCGGTTATACCGTCTAAAAGCCAGCCGTTAAGGGTAGCAAGTCCGCGAAGGAAGCGAGCCGTACCGCCGCCAAAGGTAATAGCAGCCTCTTTACCTGAAAGGGTAACTGTGAGGGTGTCCTCTTCCACCTCGTTTACCGTTACGGTGACGTTTGCACAGCGTGTGACAACGGTTATGTCAAGATCGTCTGCGATAAGCTCGATCGCATCTGCGAGGCGATCTGTGCCAAGGAATTTGTACTTCATAATTTGATCTCCTTAAATTATATTTTAGCCTTGTATTTTATTTGCACTTATTGTGGTAGAGTGGCCCTGAAGCATAAATTTCGGGATGAGAATGCGGTCGTCGTCCTTGCAGTCACTGCGAAGACGCTTCTCCTCAAGCTCGGCTATTCCATCAAGCTCGCCCGAAAGGTACGCCTCGATGCGCGCCTTTGCCGTCACAAAGCGGCGGATAAGACCGCCGTAGCGAAGGTCGAGTATTTCAAAACCGAACGGCTTGTAGTACGCCATCCACGCCTTGTACTGCGTGTCGGTGAACGTATTGAGCTTTTCTATTATCACGTCGCACTCGCTCGCAAGCTCGAAAAGCGCCTCGCGGTCGTTTTCATCGTACGCACGCTTTGCACGCACGCCGAAGTCAGCCTTGTTTTCAAGCAGTGAGCAGAGCGCCTTTACCGTGTCGAATATCGGCGTGAACTCGCCCTGATCGGTGGGTATCTTCGAGTATCGCTCGCTTACCTCGCGGTAAAACTCGCCTGCGTCAACGCCCTTAAGATGCGCGTCGACAAGACCGACGAGAGGGTCGTTCCATAAAAGCACCTTCGACATAGCAAATTTCGTGCCGCCGAGATGCTCGATGTCCTCGAGCATATAGAAATCGTCGTAGTTAAATCCCGTCGCATTTTTGAAGGTTTCTCTTGCACCGTCCTCGTCGAAGTGTCCGCGGTAGTCTGTGTCGGCGTACCACGAAAGGCCGAAGAGGGTGAGGGGAAGGCTGCCCGAGTTGCTGTTGTTCCACGCGGTCAGTATAACGTCGCGAGCGCCGTTTTTGATGGCGGAGGTGAGGATCGCCCTCGCGTTGCCTCTCGCGCGTCTTGCGTTTATCGTGATGCCGCTCTCCGTCCAGATGCTGCCTGCGACGGCTACCTTATCACAAAAGCGAAGGTGGTTTTCGATGCCTTTATCAAAGAACTCCACGTCGTCGTGGTCGTAGTTCCAGAATACCTGCTCAACATTTTGCGGTACGAGCTCGCGGAAATTGTCGGGGATAGTAACGCGCACGTCGTATTCGTTGAAGCCCTCGATGTCCTTGCCTGCGAGGCGGAAGAACATATCCGACCACATCATAGGCTCGAGCCCGTATTTCTCGACCATACCGACCACACGCGAAAGATGCTCCATAAAAAGCTGTGTCCTGTCGCGGTAGCCGTACACGTCAAGCGAGGCACCTGCGCCAAGGTCGTGCGTTTCGTCCATACCTATATGTATGCGGCGCGAGGAGAAGCACTCGCTGACAGTACGGAGCATATCGTCGATAAGCTCATACGTCGCGTCCGCTCCGACGAGCATTACGCTCGACGTGTCGCGGTAAGGTGCGGCACAGCCCCAGCGGAGCATAGCCTCAAGGTGACCGAGCACCTGTATGCAGGGGATAAGCTCGATGCCGAGTGTGAGCGCGTACTTATCAAGCTCACGAAGCTCGTCCTTCGTGTATCTGCCGCGCATATAGCCGAAATACGGACGCCCCTCTATCTCGTAGGTGTCCTCAGTGTAGAGCATAAACATATTAAGCCCCATAAGCGCCATTTTGCGAAGCATAAGCTTAACAGCATCGACCGTCATAACAGCGTTTCGCGACATATCGACCATAGCGCCGTTGGTGTCAAAATGCGGCG
This sequence comes from Candidatus Flemingiibacterium sp., assembly GCA_045534235.1. Lineage (GTDB taxonomy): Bacteria > Bacillota > Clostridia > Oscillospirales > CAG-272 > Flemingiibacterium. The sequence continues at coordinate 6,321 of JAZSJI010000110.1, forward strand.
CTTCGGTAAGCGACCTTTCCGTGATGCCCGATTTTACCCAAGCGTTAAGCGTGGCAAGGGCGCGAAGAAAGCGCGACGTGCCGCCGCCAAAGGTTATTGTCGCTTCTTTGGCGTTTAAGGTAACGGCGAGCGTGTCAGCGTCGACCTCGTTTACGGTTACGGTAACGTCCGCTCCGCTCTCGACAACAGTTATGCGAAGGTCGGGGGTGATAATAGCGAGAGCGTCAGACAGATGCTCTGCGCCGATGAATTTATATTTCATTTGTGTACTCCCTATCAAAATATTTGTTATTAAACCAAGTATATCACACGCGCGTGCACAAGTCAATGGAGTTTTCTAATCTTGATATGTGTTTTTTACGCATTTTTTGTAATTTTGACGCACTTTTTTGTCTGTGAGGTACAAAAGTCGCCTTTTCGTAAACGAGAATATTTTCCGAAAATAATGCGGAGAATGTGATAAAGACGATAAAAACACATCTTAAATCCAAAATACGCCAAAAAACATTTTCGCCTTCATCGCTTTAATGTGGTAAAACGGAAGAAATATTTTGGTATATGAGAAAAAAACGCAAAATATTGGGTAAGTTTGTAGCGGATATTTACTTTTTTTCGGTTTTTGTGTATAATTTGTGTATATAAATTTTCTAGGAGTTCACTATGGACAATTTAGACTATGAAATTTTAGCCTGCCTTAAAGAAAACTCAAGGGAGAACGCGACGAACATCGGAAATAAGATAAACCTTTCCACGTCTGCGGTTATTGAGCGCATCAAGAAAATGGAGGCGTCGGGGCTTATCGAGCAGTACACGACGCTTATAAATCAGAGCGCGCTCGGCCGTGAGCTTATGGCGTTTATCTACGTCAGCCTCGAGCACCCGAAATACTACGACGGCTTCGTTGAGGCTATCAACAAAAACGACGCTATTGCCGAGTGCTACTACATCGCGGGCGACTATGATTTTATATTAAAGGTAGTTACCGAAACGGGCGCAACGCTTGAGGAGATACTCAAGTACATCAAATATATAAACGGCGTATCGGGCACGCGCACGTCGGTCGTGCTCTCGACAAACAAGCGCGACGTTTGTATGCTCCCCGACAGAGAACAAAAGTAACGGGAAAACAGACTATGCAGATAATAAAATTTATAAACGATAATATAGTATGGGGACCCGTGATGCTCGTGTTGCTCGTCGGCACGGGACTTTATCTGTCCGTAAGACTTCGCTTTTTGCAATTTTCCAAATTCGGTCATATGATGAAAAGCACCATTCTCGGTGTTTTCGGAAAGCATCATCACGAGAAGGACGAGGCGGGCGTCAGCCCGTTTCAGGCGGTCGCCACGGCTATGGCGGGAACTATCGGCACGGGAAGCATCGCAGGTCTTGCAACGGCTATCACTATGGGCGGACCGGGCGCGATATTCTGGATGTGGGTGAGCGCGCTTCTCGGTATGGTCACCAAATATTCGGAGATAGTCCTCTCGCTTAAGTTCCGCGAAAAGAACGCGAAGGGCGAGTGGGTTGGCGGCCCGATGTACTACCTTCAAAACGGGCTCAAGGCAAAATGGCTCGCGGTGCTGTTCGCCGTATTCGCAATGCTCGCGTGCCTCGGTACGGGAAATGCAACGCAGTCAAACTCTATCGCGGTTGCACTCAAGAGCACTATGAACGTTCCCGTGTGGATAACGGGTATCGCAGTGACCGTGATTGCGGCGTGCGTAATACTCGGCGGCGTGCGCAGAATTGCGTCGGTCAACGAGAAAATGGTGCCGTTTATGGCGGTATTTTTCGTGGTGTGCTCCATTGTGGCGCTTATACTCAATATTAAAGAAATTCCTGCTACGTTCGCGCTTATTTTCAAAGAGGCGTTCAACTTTAAGTCCGCCGTCGGCGGCGTTGCGGGCTACGGTATTATGGCGGCGATGCAATACGGCTTCTCGCGCGGCGTATTCTCGAACGAGGCAGGTCTTGGAAGCGCGCCTATCGCGCACGCGGCGTCGAGCACCAAGGATCCCGTAAAGCAGGGACTTTGGGGAATGTTCGAGGTGTTCTTTACGACTATTATCATCTGCACTCTTTCGGGAATCGTCGTGCTTACGGCAGGGCATTGGAACAGCGGCGAGTACGAGGGCGCGGCGCTCAGTATAGCGTCGTTTAACGAGCTTGTGCCGCACGTCGGCGGTATCGGTATAACGCTTGCGACGGTATTCTTCGCGCTGTCGACGATACTCGGCTGGGCGTACTACGGCGAGGTGTGCATCGGCTACTTAACGAACAAGTCGAAGGCGGCGGTTTGGGTATACAGATGCGTATACGTTGCGTTCGTATTTATCGGTGCGGTTGCAGAGCTTGACGTCGTATGGGCGGTGTCCGAGATGATGAACGGACTTATGATAGTTCCGAACCTTATCGGTGTGCTTGGACTGTTTAGTGTGGTTAAGAAGCTCACGAGCGAGCATTTTGAGAAGGAATAAACCAAAAGGGAGGCGTTAGCCTCCCTTAATTTTTTGTAGGTTAATCCGAGTGCTCAACGAGCGTTACGTTTTCTACGTTAGTACCGTCGCTTCGCGATGATACGGCAAGCGAGGCACTCTCGGTGCTAAAGCAACAGTTTCGTATAGTGCCGACGTACAGAGCGCCTGCGATGCCGCCGCTTTGTGGCGCCGTTACTTTTCCTGTGTTAAAGCAGCCTTCTATGAGCGCAGTATCCGAGCCATCGCTGCCGTTTTGATAACCGACTATACCGCCCGCCTGCTTTTTGGCGAATACGCTGCCGTGGTTTTGGCAGTTCAAAATAGTGCCGTCATACGTTTTTGCCGTTATACCGCCTGCAGAGCTATCTGCGACGTTGCTTTTACCGTCAGAGTACACGGAGCCGTAGTTTACACAGCCTACGACCGTGCCGTTGCCATCATTGTTTCCGGCAATACCGCCGATCCTTACGCATTGCAGAGCGTATCCTCGAATATCGCCCGTGTTGGTACAGTCCTCAATGACGCAGTTCTTGCCGTGATAGTATCCCGCGATGCCTCCTGCGGTGACGTAACCCATTTTGCTTTCGCTGAGGGCGGTAATATCGCATTCGTTGTGGCAGTTCGTTATTTTGCCGCTTGCTATTCCAACGATGCCGCCGACACCGATGCTGTTTTTATCGACTGTCGCGTCTATATCAAGCTCGATCTTGCCGTTGACGGTGAGATTTTTTATTTCTCCGACCTCAAGCATAGCGAAAAGTCCCACTGCGCTAAGATAATCGTGCCACTCGTTCCAATCACCGACGTACGAAGCGGAAAATTTGCTTATATACATATTGTGGATAGTGTGGCCTTCGCCGTCAAAGATGCCTTCGAAGGGGTTGTCGTAGCTTCCGATAGGCGTCCATTCAGACATTCCAAGGTCGATATCCGTCGTCAGGCGGAAAAGCTTGCCGCGGTACGTATTGCCCTCTGCTACGTTTACTGCGAGCTGTGCGAGCTGCTCTGCGCTTTCGATGAGATAGGGGTTGAATTTTGTTCCTCTGCCCTTAAACTCAAGTGCAGAGCCGTCCCATTCGGGAATACCGTCAAGGTAGACGCCGCCCTCGATAAGCTCCACGTAATCACGGCGCTCGATAACACCGTCGTCGATAAGCTTATCCGCGAGAGCCTGTTCGCTGTTTTTGATCTTAACCTGAAGCGCTCTCGTCGAGATAAGCACAATATCCGCGCGGGTGAAATTGGCGGTATCGACGCCATATTCTCCGTTTGTAAGTCCGATAGAATCGGACAGCTCCCAAGGTGAGTGCCACGGGAAGTGTATTTCCGAAACGTAACCGAGTGCGCGCAAAACGAACGTGACGTACTGTGCCGCCGTAATATCAGCGTTGCCGCTGAAGGTGTCGGCGCTTGTTCCGCCCGTCAGTGCATAATTATACGCATAGCCAACGTAAGGCTTTGCCCACTCGTCAACGTCCGTGAACGGGATAGTCCACTCGGTGCCGTTTGCGGTTTCGTCTTTACCTAAAAGACGGACAAGCATAGTCACGGCTTCGTTTCGTGTGGCGGTGCGTTCAAGCTGGAAATCGGGTGTGCCGTCGCTATCGGTGCCGACTCCTTTAAATAAGCCAAGCTTATACAGCTTATTTGCATCTTCAAGTGCATCGCTTACCGTTGTCGAGAGCGGTGACTCGTCAATGGCACCGTTATCAGCCGATAAAACGGGCGAGCACGTAAAAAGCATTGCCGCACCAAGAAGCACGGATAACGCTTTTCTTAACGATTCGGTTGATTTTTTCATAAATTATGCTCCTTTCACAAAAGCGGGGCAAAATTGCAAACGGCGATGTATCTGATTACATTATACAGTATATAATTTATCTGCGTCAATAGTTTGCCAAAGCCCTTTCATAATTTCAGCGATGCGTACAAAACGGTGAGAAATCTTTGTATAGCTTGACGGTAGCGATGGAAGAATACACGCTCACACATCTTGTGTGATATATTATAACATATACAAATCACATTTGTCAAGTTAAAATTTGTGTTGGGGGTGATTTTTTGAAAGAGAAGCTGATACTCAATAAAAAGCTCAAGGGTGAGGATGGATATAAGACCTTTTCGATAAGAATCAAGGACGAAACTGTTGAAGCACTTGACACACTTTCATCAAAAACCAACCGTTCACGTAACGAGCTTATCGGGATTTTACTTGAATATGCTATCGCCAACTGCGAGGTAGAGTAATACTAAAGAAGCCCACGGCACACTGCCGTGGTCTTTTTGCGTGCGGTGCACAAAATAATGTTATTTTATCGCGTCAGCCGCGCTTCTTGCAAAATCTATGCCTAATCTGTAGCGCTCAAGGAATTTCGCAAACGACGCTATTTCATCTTCGTCTGCCATAACGGTGCTCTTTTCTGTGTCGGCGAATACGCCGTCAAGGAACTCGGCGAATGTGCCGCGCTTCACCAGCGAGTAGAGCGCGAGCAGGGCGATACCCCACGCGCCGCCCTCGCCCGAGTTATTCATAACGGTGACGGGTGCACCGAGTGCCGCGGACATTGCGCTCTGACCGACGAAGGGCGTCTTGAAAAAGCCGCCGTGACCGCAGATGCTGTCTATCTTCAAACTCTCGCGGCTGAGCGTTTTGACGCCGAGCGCGAACGCTCCGAGCGCGGAGTAGATCTGCATTTTCATAAAGTTTGCAAGCGTCAGCTTGCCTTCGGGAAGGCGGGCTACTATCGGTCTGCCCTCGCTTATGTGAACGAGGTGCTCGCCCGACAAAAAGTTATATCCCATAAGACCGCCGACATCTTCGTCAGCGTCTTTGGAAAGCTCAAAGAGCGTACCGAAAAGCTCTCCGCCGGAAAGCGTTCCGCCGCCAAGCTTTATCGCCTCGCCGAGGAGATTTGTCCAGGCGTTGATCTCCGAGGTGAAGTTGTTGACCTGCACCATTGCGGCGGTATCGCCGACGGGTGTTGCCATAACGTCGATCTCCTCATAATAATTCTCAAGCTTCTTTTCTAGTATCGCGATGATAAATGCGGACGTTCCCGCGGACACATTTGCGCGGCGCGGAACGATGCTGTTCGTCGCGACCATGCCCGTCTGTGCGTCACCCTCGGGCGGACAAACGATTGCTCCGCTCTTAAACGTGCCCGTCGGGTCGATAAAGCGTGCGCCGTTATCGGTAAGCGTGCCGACCGTATCGCCTGCGACGAGTATCGACGGGATGATATCGGTGAAGCTTATATCGACGCCGTGCGCTTTAAGGCGTGCGTTGAAGTCCGCGAGCATAGTTTTGTCGTACTCTTTGCCGTCCACGGGGAAAATGCCCGACGCTTCGCCGATTCCGACAATCTTTTTGCCCGTGAGGCGGTAGCTTACGTAGCCTGCGAGTGTGGTAAGGTGGGCGATGTCCTTGACGTGTTCTTCGCCCGAAAGCACTGCCTGATAGTAGTGCGCGACGGTCCATCTCTGTGGGATGTGGAAGTTGAACGCCTTGGAGAGCTCCGTCGACGCCTCCTCGGTGCAGACGTTGCGCCACGTTCGAAACGGAACGAGCAGGTTATCGTCCTTATCGAGCGCGATATAGCCGTGCATCATCGCGGACACTCCCATCGCGTCGACGCTTGTGAGAGCCTCACCGTATCTCGCCTTGTAGTCAGCGGCAAGGGTTGCAAAGCTGTCCTGCACGCCCGCATTTATCGCCTCGAGCGAGTAGGACCAATATCCGTCAACCAGCTTATTTTCCCAAGTATGCGTGCCCGTCGCAAGAACACTCGCGTTCTCGTCGATAAGCACAGATTTGATTCGTGTCGAGCCAAGCTCGATTCCAAGAATTTTCATTGTGTTTCTCCTTTTGCATGGGGATACGGGGATACGGTCGCTTTTCATTTCAAGAAAGCCGCGTATTTTCTTCGTATCCCTTAAATAACCTTCTCGCCGCGCACAAACTTACCAACAATACCAAACGTATCCGCGCCAAGATAAACGGCGCGCTCAATGCGCTGACGTACAGAGAGCGGCTGCGGATGAATGAGCGATGAGTCGTCTATCACGAGGGCGTCAAACTCATAACCGTCCTCGAATGCACCGACCTTGCCGAAAAATTCGCCGCCGCCGCGCGTTGCGAGGTAGAAAGCCTCCTCAAGACCGAGCGGCTTTGCGCTATTGTCAACGTGGCGGAAATAAAGCTTCGAGGACTGCACCGCATCGGTCATTGCGCGGAACATCGACTCTGTTTGACCGCCTGCAACGTCACTGCCAAGTCCCATCTTCATACCGCGCTCGATGTAGCGGCGTACGGGCGCGATGCCCGACGCGACGTTCATATTCGAGGCAGGGCAGTGTGCGATGAATACGCCGTTCTTTTGCATTAATTCAAGCTCGGCTTCGCTCGACCATACACAGTGCGCCATTACGGTGCGGCTTTGTACGCCATCGCCGAAAAGTCCGCACTTGTCATACGCCTCGCCGTAGAATTTATCGTCTGGGCGAAGCTCTTTTACAAGCGCTATCTCGCCGACGCTTTCCGATATATGCGACTGCACGAAGAGGTCGTATTTCTCGCGTATCTCGCCGAGCTTTGCCATAAGCTCGTCCGTACACGACGGCACGAAGCGCGGCGTTATCATCGGCTTGGTGCGAGTGAAGCGCGCGAGCGTGCGCGCCGCCCAATTTTCCGTATCCTCGGCGGCTTCCTCGGCGCTTTCCTCGCGAAGATTGTCGGGAGCGTCGCGGTCCATATCCACCTTGCCGACGAAACTTACAAGCCCCGTCGCTTCGAGCTGTTCCATTAAAATTTCCGTGGCACGGCTGTGTGCGCTGGCGAATATACACGCACGTGTAGTTGCGCTATTTTTCATCGCGTCGGCGAAGATGCCGTACGCTTCTTTGGCGTAGTCCTCGTCTGCGAACTTCGCTTCCTCGGGGAAGGCGTACGTGTCGAGCCAATCGAGCAGCTCGAGGTCCATACCCATTCCGCGGTACGCGTACTGCGCGCCGTGGATATGTAAATCGACCATACCGGGGATGATAAGCTTGTCCGCGCAGTCAATGAGGGGTAGGGAAGCATACTCGTCGGGAATAGCGGCAAACACGCCGCGGCAGATGCCGTCGACGCATACAGCGTACCCGCCCTCGGTTATATCAAGCGTTGATACGTCGCGGCTGTGTATCACGTTGCCGTGAAGGATGAATGATGACATCGTTAACTCCTAAAATAAAATCAGGGCTGAGAAATAATGATGTTCTCCAAGCCCCTATTACAAGCAGAAAGAGGGAATAAATCGGGAAATGTCCTCTCTTTTTCTGTCAGTGTTATTTTTGCTATCGCAAAAAATGATGTTATTCGCTTCGCTCATAATGATGTTGCTCGCCAAGGCTCGCAGTGATGTGATGTTTGCCCACTGTGCCGAAGGCACAACATCATTCACGAAGTGAACATCACAAGGCGAAGCCGACATCACTTGCCCGCAAGGGCAAACATCGTTTAGCGTGATGTCCGTAAGGACATCACGCTAAAGCCTCCGCCTTTTTTGTGTGATTATCTTTCGATTACAAAATGCTTCGGAAGACCATTTACAAAGAACTGCTCGGGCTCACCCTGAATAAGCGGAAGCAGGTAGTCGATGCAAGCCTCGGTAACGCCGTTGCTTTCTGCATTTATAAACTCGTCGGGCACCTCGCGGATCATATTTGCGATTTTTGCGATGTCGAAGCTCTTGACGGCTATCTTGTACTCGTTGCCGTCCTCGCGAACGTAGCCCATCATTTTGCCCGTCTCGCCGTTTGCCGCCGCCATTACAGCCGCCGCGCCGACGGTCTGCGACTCGTCGAGGTCAGCCTTCGATGCGATGTGGGAAGCACATCTCTGCATAAGGTTAAGCTCGATTGAGCGAACCTTACAGCCGATGCGCTCGCGGATAGCTTCCTCGAGCACCTTACCCGTGCCCGAAAGGTACTTGTGACCGAACGCGTCGGTAACGCCACTCTGCGAGCCCTCGCCGACGTATCTGCCGTCAGCAAAGCGTGCGCCCTCGGAGATAGCAACGACCACGTTGGGGTGCTTTTCGAACGCCTTGTTTACGTCCTCGATGAACTTATCCATATCGAACGTGCGCTCGGGCAGGTAGATGAGGTCTGCCACAACGCCGCAAACCTTATCGGTAAGACCTGCCGCAGTGGTGAGCCAGCCTGCGTCGCGTCCCATAATTTCAACGATGGTAACAGCCTTTACGGTGTAAACCGCGGTGTCGCGGAGAATTTCCTGCATTGTGGTTGCGATGTACTTTGCCGCCGAGCCAAAGCCGGGGGTGTGGTCAGTGCCGACAAGGTCGTTGTCGATAGTCTTCGGCACGCCCATTACGCGCATCTCCCAGTCCTTATCCTTCAGGTAGCCCGAAAGCTTTGCGACGGTGTCCATCGAGTCGTTGCCGCCGATGTAGAAGAAGTAGCGGATGTTGTGCGCCTTGAAGAATTCAACGAGCGCCTCGTAGGTAGCCTTGCCTGCCTCGTCGTCGAGCTTCGGGAGCTTCTTGCGGCAAGAGCCGAGAGCCGCCGCGGGAGTAGCACAGAGCACATTTAAGTCGTCGCGGTTCTTGAAAACCTCGTTTAAGTTGCAGATTGTACCTGCAAGCATACCTTCAACGCCGTTGAAGGCGCCGTATATAGTGTCGATAGCATCGCAGTCAAACGCGCCCTTGATAACGCCTGCAAGCGTTGCATTTATAGCGGCGGTAGGTCCGCCAGACTGTCCGACGATAGCATTTCCTTTAAGCATTGTTTTGTTGGCACTCGATACGAGTGCACTCCTTTCTCCTCATTAGTTGGCATATACTTGACTTTTTTTGTCGTTTGGTGTAGAATATAATATGACTTGACAAAAGTCTACCTCATAATTATACCACACGTGCCGTTATTTGTCAAGGCGCGTGTGCATTTCGAAATATTTTCGGCGAGATTTTGCGGTGGTAACCGCTCGCGTTTGACCACGCGCTCTGCGCGTGGGGAGAACGAACCTCGCCGCTCTGCGCCTCGGGGAGACGCAAGGGGAGAGGGAGATCTTCAATCGCCAGCTCTCCCTCTCCCCTTGTACCCCTCTCTCACACGGCTGCGCCGCGCTTCAAGGTTAGATTGTGACGCCGCGCGGAGCGCTATCGCGCGCACACGGCTTTGGCGCGAGCGAAGCGACGCGCCTCTCTACCGTATGCTAACTTGCGCGCACAGCGAAGCGTGTGCGCGCCACGGCAACCGCTCAAAACGTGATATTGCCATCGTCCGACTACCGCTAAACAGTTGCCGGGGTTCCGACACGGGTGTCGGCGAGGTCCCCGGCTGGATATGGCGCGGTGCACGTTGCTCGGAGCGCAAATGTGCCAACCGAGAGCACTAAACGACGATTTTGCATTCGCAGTCAAGATGTGGCGGCGGAGCCAATTTGAAGTTTTTTGCCAGGCTTTTTTTCAAAAAAGCCGCGTACCCCTACAAACAGAAAGGATAACCAAAATGGTCTTTTCAAGTCTGCTTTTCCTTGGTTTGTTTTTACCGCTTCTTTTGGCGGTATATCATTTAACGCCGAGGAATATAACCGTTAAAAATATAATACTGCTCGCCGCGTCGCTGCTGTTTTACGCGTGGGGCGAGCCTGTGAAGATACTGCTGCTGCTCGCGAGCGCGCTTGCGGGCTATCTCGGCGGCGTGTTTATTGAACGCTTCCGCGGCAGGGCAGGCGCGAAGGTGGCACTTATCGCATCACTTGCGTTCCTTATCGGAGCGTTGATGCTCTTTAAATATACGGGATTTTTCGTATCGAACGTCAATGTGATTTTCGGCACGGAGATAGAGTTCGCGGGCTTCGCGCTTCCGCTCGGAATATCCTTTTACACCTTCCAGATACTCTCCTACGTCATCGACGTTTACCGCGGCAGAACAACTGCACAGCGCTCGTACTATAAGCTGCTCCTCTACGTGTCGCTCTTCCCGCAGCTCGTCGCAGGCCCGATAGTGCGCTATATCGACGTTGAGGCAGAGCTAAATCACCGCACGGTAACGCTTGACGGCTTCTTCTCGGGCATCGTACGCTTCACGCAGGGCCTACTTAAAAAGGTCATTTTGGCAAACTACGCAGGCAGCGCGGTAAACACGCTTCTCGACGGTAATCTTGCCACGCAGTCCGCACTCGGCGCGTGGGTGGGCATACTTATGTTCACCTTCCAGATATACTTCGACTTTTCGGGCTACTCCGATATGGCTATCGGTATCGGCAGAATGTTCGGCTTCAACTTCCTTGAAAACTTTAACTATCCGTACGTGTCGACGAGCATTACGGAGTTCTGGCGGCGTTGGCATATGTCGCTTGGCGGCTTCTTCCGCGACTACGTTTACATACCGCTCGGCGGAAACAGACGGCATCAGCTTTTAAACCTCATTATCGTGTGGTTCTTGACGGGCTTCTGGCACGGCGCGAGCTGGAACTTCATTCTGTGGGGACTTTACTACGGCGCACTGCTCATTTTCGAGAAAAAGGTGCTCTTTAAATTCTTCGATAAAGTGCCGATTATAATTCGCCGTGTATACACTCTCGCGGCTGTGGTCGGCGGCTGGATACTGTTCTATTTCACGGATATGGGAAGGCTCAAGGGCTTTATGATAGTCGCGCTCGGACGCAACGCGGGCGCAAACAGCCTTCAGGCAATAAGCGTACTGCGGCAAAACGCGGTGCTTATAGTGCTGCTCGCCGTATTTTCGACGCCTATTCTTCGCGTAGCGCTTAATAGGCTTCGCGAAAGGCTGCCGCGCGTGTACGCCGCTCTTATGCCGACGGCTTGTATACTCGGGCTTTGGGTGTGCTTCACGTTGCTCATCTCGCAGTCCTACAACCCGTTCCTTTATTTCAGATTTTAAGGAGGAAACGCTATGTTTAAGAAAATAACCGTCGGTGCGTTTGCTCTTTGCCTTGCTGTATTTTTCGTGCTCGTATTTTTGATGCCCACCGACGAGAGGGCAGAGATGAAGGAAAACCGCCCGATGGCAGAAATGCCCGCGCTCACGTGGGACAGCCTCTTTTCGGGTGAGTTCGCGACGGATTTTGAGGAGTTTTTATCCGATAACGTCGGCTTTCGCGCAACTTTTACGGATATCGGCTCGTACATCGCGAAGCTGCGCGGTATCAACCTCGCCGCAAAGGATCAGCTTATCACGCTTTCAACCGGTGCAAGACTCGCACTTGAGGGCGGCAGAATAATGGAGGTGTTCACCGAGGCACCGACACAGCGCGAGGCGTACGTTTCCGCGATAAACGGCATCGCTGATATTATCCCCGAGGGCACGTCGGCGTACCTTATGCTTGTGCCGACACAGATCGAGTTTGACACCTCGTCGTACGCATCTCTTGCCGACAGCCAGAAGGACACGATCGACGCCGTTTACGGCGCGCTCGACGGTATCGTCGGCGTGAACGTGTACGACAGCCTCGCCGAGAGTGCGGACGAGTATATCTACTTTCGTACCGACCATCACTGGACACAGCGCGGCGCGTACTATGGCTACGCGGCTCTGATGGAGGCGATGGGCGAGGAGGCAGTGCCGCTGTCCGAAATGAAGCACGGCTCGCTTGACGGCTTCCTCGGCTACCTCTACAATCAGGCAAACGTGTCCGAATACGCGCAGTTCGCGGATACTATCGAGTATTTTATGCCGGGCGAAAACTACGCTGTTGAAGCGAAGATAATCGAGTTCGGCGAGCTTGTCGAGTACGGCGCGCGTATTTACTACACGCCCGAGGTCGGCGGCGCTATCAGCTACGGCGTATTTATGGGCAGCGACCACCCGTTTGCAAAGGTCACGACGAACGTAGCAAACGGCAAAACGGCGCTCGTCATCAAGGACTCGTACGCGAATGCGCTCCTGCCGTTTTTGACCTCGCATTACGAAACGGTGGTCATTGTCGATCCGCGAAGCTACTACGGTACGCTCTCGGACGTTTTCGCCGAGTACGAGGTCGACGACGTGATCATTATAAACTATGCGTTCAGCACGACGTTTCCGGCGTTTATTGATTGCATCGTGGGTATAACCAAATAAGAAAAACACCGCACTGCAAACGCAGTGCGGTGCCGTTTTTTGTGATCTGTTATTCGTTTTCGACCTTGACGGGCATACCTGTGTCAAGCGACTTACGGAGTGCTAAAACGAGCGCGAGCGAATTAAATACGTCAGCGTAGGACGTGCGGATCTTCGAAGCGTCGCCGGAGATTACTGCCTCAACGAATGTGCGGTCGCAGTCGAGATCCATATTGGACTTGTTCTCGTAGTGGGTGAGGGTGTTGCGAGAGGGTTCAACTCCACCGTTGAGATCCCAATAGGGGCGGATCTTCGATGCGTCGTAGTCGGGGCCCTTTTCGCCGTATATGTCAAAGTTCGCAACGCTGCCGGCGCTGACAATCTCTGCGCGTCCCTCGCGGGTATTGAATATCATATTAGTAGAGGATGTACTGTCTGCGGTCTTGGCGAAGTTTCCGCTGACGAGAGTGCCGAGGGTGCCGCACTTGAATTTCAGAGTCGCGGTAATTCCGTCCTCGGTATCGTAGTTCGGGAAATCGCTCTGATCTACGAAACCTGTCGCGCCCATAGCGTAAACCTCGTCAACGTCGCCGAGAATGTAACGCATAAGGTCGAGCTGATGAATGTCGGTTTCAACTATCATACCGCCCGAAAGCTTGCGGTCAGCCCACCATTCTGCTCTCGGAATACCGCCGCCGCCGACCGAATAAACGCGAACGATGTCGTGAGTCTTTGCATACTCGATCGCGGGTGCGCAAACGTCGGAGTAACGCGACTGAAGACCGACAGCGGTGATAAGTCCCGTTTCCTTGATGCGATCACGGATCTTTCTTGCAAGGTCAAGGTCGAGCGTCATCGGCTTCTGTACGAAGAAGGGAATGCCGCGGTCGATGAGGTCCATTTCGATCTCGCCGTGACAGGTAGGCGGTACTGCGATGAATACCATATCGGGCTTGACCTCGTCAAGCATTACCTTGTAGTCGGTGTAAACCTTACCCGTGCCGCCGCATCTGTTGTTGCGGTCGATAGCTCTTTCCTCGATAAGGTCGCAGAACGCAACGGGCGTTACTATGTCCTTCATCTGATTGAAGTGGTTGGTGTGCATTTTGGTGATCTCACCGCAGCCGATAAGTGCAAGTGTTTTCATTGCCGTTTCTCCTTATATTTTCATTATGGTGTCAAGTGCAGCCGAAAGTGATGCGAAATATTCCTCGTAGCTCTGCGCGTCCTCATCCTTGAAGCTTTCAGCAACAAGCCAGCCGTCGTAGCCGATCTCGCGGAGCATCGGCATAACTGCTTCCCAGTTTATATCACCCTTCAAAAGACCAATCTCGTCGCCGCTCGAGCATATCCAAGCGGAGTTGCGCTTGACGTCCTTGATATGTACCATTCTGATACGCCCCGCGAGTACGTCTATCCAGTCCTCGGGGCGCGAGAAGTACATCATATTTCCAACGTCAAAATACATTCCCACGCTGTCCGAGCCAATCTCGTCTATGAACGATGCCCAGTCGTACGGAGAGCATAAGAAGCCGGGACAGTTTTCAAGTCCGACGAATACGCCGCTCTTTTCGATCTCGGGAAGATGCGCCTTCATAAATTTCACAACGGCGCGTATGCCCTCGCTGAGGCGCATACCATCATCGTAGCACGGAGGAACGAGTATGTTTTTTGCGCCGAGTGCCTTCGCCGCCTCAAGCTGCTTTGCAAGCAGCGCGTCCCCGTCGTCGCGCTTGGACGCAACCGTCATTTTGTCACTCCACCAAGCAGAGGCAATGCTGATTACGGGAAGGTTATACTTCTTCGAAAGCTCGCGGATAGCCGCATAATCCGCCTCGGTGGTCGCAAGACCGAGCGAATGGGGAGTTTTGCCGGGCGAGTCGACGTTGAGCTCGATTGCCTCAAAGCCTGCCGCAGAAACCTTTGCGAAGGTTTCTTCGAATGTGTACGTGGGATCAACGCACCACGCGTTAAGTGCCTTTTTCATAACTGATTACCGTGTCCCTTTCTGAATTTTTCGCCTGAAATTACATTGAGGTACTTTACAAGCGAGAAAAAATGTGCTACAATGTAATCGTGGGCGAATGTACCGAGAGATAAGCCATCGGTACAATTTGATTATATACCCTTGGCGGCGCTTACTTCAATGAATAAATCGCCTGCCATTATGGACTAATCGCCTGATTGGAGCGTGGGTAAGATGAAACCTCAATCGTATTACAGAGAGCTGTTTCCGAAAATACATAACGGCGACTTTGAGATAACCGACGAGCCGCTTGTCGTTAACTGTACGGGATTTTGGAGAAGAATTCCCGATGACAAGCCAATATACAGCGGCAGTGAGCACGGCAGACGCGACTACTATCTTATGTATATAACCGAGGGCGTGATAAGCGCGCGTCTGGGGGGAGTTGACGTGCCGTTTTCGAAGGGTGAGTTTATCATCTACTCGCCGCATACGATGTATTACCACGATTTCTACGTGGGCGAGAGTATGGAATATCTTTGGTTACATTTCACGGGCTTCCACGCAAGGCGATTGCTATCGCAGCTTGGATTGCAACCGAACTGTATTCATAAAACGGACGGCAGCAACGGGCAGCTTGAGGTGCTCTACTCGCTCTTTGAGCGAATGTTCGGCGAAATGGCAAACCGACGCTTCGGCTTTGACGGAGTGTGCAGCGGAATATTAAACGAGCTGCTCGTGACACTTGCACGCAGTGTGAGCGGCGCAGACGCCCGTGATAAGCGTACCCTTGCCTCAATAGCCTATCTCCACCGCCATTTCAAGGAGAATACGCCTCTTGAGCAGCTTGCGGCAATGGAGAGCCTCAGCATCAGCCGTTACCGCGACGTTTTCAAGGCGCAGACGGGCTTTTCACCGGTCGATTACCGCACGATGCTGCGACTTCAGCACGCGTGCGAGCTTCTCGTGCAAAGCAGCTGCACGATGACCGAGGTCGCTCTTGAGTGCGGATATACGGACGTTTATTATTTCCTTCGTATCTTCAAGGCAAAGGAAGGTATGACACCCGGAGAATACCGTGCCCGAGCGCGCGGATAATACGCGCACAAATAAAATCACCGCCCTGCAAACGCAGGGCGGTGTTGCTGTTTTATTTACCCCAGAACATCGCTTTCGTAACGTCCTCGCTTGCGGCGCGCTCGTGCGCGATAAGCGCGTACGTCGCATCGGTCAGATGCGCGAACATCGGGTCCGCCATAGCCTTGCAGATGAAGGACTGACGGGGGGAGTTGATGTCCTCGCCGCTTATCTCGAAGAAGCCGTTCTCGCGGCAGAGCTTCATAATGCGCTCAAGCTGCGCTCTCGTGTTGCGCGAGGGCATATAGGTGATAGCGTTGAAGCCGAGGCGCTTTAGCTCCGAGATGAGCAGGTCAAGGTAGTCGTCCTCAAACTTCTGCGCCTTCTTGTCGCCCGTTACCGAGTCGCCGACGTCGCCGAGGTACGCGTACGCGGAAATCGCGCCCGTTTCGCGGCAGAGCGCGATGTATTCGGTCACGTCGGGACATTCGTCCGTCGCGTCGACGTATATCTTCTCGACGAGATTACTCTTGAGCGCGCCGAGAATGTCGTACTCGTAAAACTCGGGAGCAGCGGTGCCGTTTGCGATCTGGTCGCGTACCTTTGCGGAAAGCGCGAGGTGCATATCGTTTTCAAGAAATGCGAGAAGCTTGTCGGGGGTGGGGAAGCGTGCAGTGAGCTTTTTCGTGAGCGCGAAAAGCACGTGACGCTCGGTGACCGAGCCGCCTTCCCACGAGCAGGACAGCGGAAGCACGTCCGCCTTGAAGTCGATAGCGACGCCGTACGGTGCCATTACCTCGTTTATTCTTCTGCACATTTTAATGTTGCGAAGGTTGCGCAGGCGGCGGTACTTTTCAAAGAAGGTGTCGAATTTATCGAGCATCTGGTGAGGTATACCGTGGATAGCAACGTAAGCGACGGAAATCTGGTCGGGGTTGTTGATACGCTTGCCGTTCAGCGCGGTATCCTTCATCGAAACGCGGCATTCCGCGCCGACGGTTACGGGCATACCGATGATCTCGCCTGCCTCAATAAACTCGCGTGCGCCCGATACGCTGTCGTGGTCCATAATGCCCGCCGTGCCAAGACCGTTCTGCCACGCCATATAAAGCGCCTTCGTGGGCGAGTACGGCGAGAAGGAGTAGATAGTGTGAATGTGGTTGTTGACGAAATTCGTCTTTTGGGGAGTGGGAAGCTCGCCCTTGTCGGTAAGCGCCTTTATCTCGCGAAGTGCCGCAAGACGCTCGTCCTTCGTTTCGGCATTGAGCTTCTCTATAAGTAATTCGATTGACATATCTTTTACCTTTCGTTGAAATTGGAGGATGCGGGGGAACGCGCTTTCTTGAAAGAAAGCTGTGCAAAGAACTTCAAATTGGCTTCGCCATCATATCTTGACTGCGAAGGGAAAATCGGAGTTTAGCGCTCCCGATACGCAGTCGAAGATTGCGCTCCGAGCATCGTACCCCGCGCCATCAGCAGCCGGGAACCCTGCATCCCGGCAACTGTTTAGCGGTTGTCGGACGATGGTAATATCCCGATAGGAGCGGTTGCTGTGAGCGCAGTCGCTTCGCTGTGCGCCAAAGTTAGCCAAGCGGTAGGACGCGACGCTGCGCTCGGGCCAAAAGTTCGTGTGTGCCAAGTGCTACTTGCGCCGACGAGCGAAGCAAGGCGGCAACCACTCTCGTAAAGATGTCGCAAGACGAAGGGTAACCGCAAAACGGTTGCCGGGATGTGGGGCCCCGGTGAGTTCGCAAGCGAACTCACGCAGTTGGCGAAGCCAATCTGCAAGCACCAGAGAGCGTGAGATACAAAAATCGGAGCGTAGTGTGCGAGCGAGAGCGCAAAATTTAGTTTTTACTTTTACGAGCAAGATATGAGCGTAGCGTTGAGTGAAGTTTTTGCGGAGCTTTTTTCAAAACGCGACCGTATCCCTATTTATATTACTTGAGCATTACCTGACCGCCGGTTACGGGGAGAGCCTGACCGGTTTCGTATTCCTGCTCGATTATGTACATAATGGCTCTTGCGACGTCCTTGGTTTCACAGCCGCGGTTCAGCGGAACATTTGCCTCGTAGAGGCGGCGAACGTCTCCAACGGACTTTGCGCCGGGGACCTTGCCTGCGTGGTGGTGCTG
>JAZSJI010000117.1:0-22844 GCA_045534235.1 Candidatus Flemingiibacterium sp.
CAATTGCGAGCACCACGCACTGACTGCCGAATTTGTCCGCCGCATCAGCGATTATACGCTTGTTGAGAACCGCCGATGAGTTGACGGCAACCTTGTCCGCGCCGGCGAGCAGTATCTCGCGAAAATCCTCGACCGTGCGTATTCCGCCGCCGACCGTCAGAGGCATAAACACCTCGCGCGCAGTACGCTCGACTACGTCAACGATGGTCTTTCGTCTGTCGCTCGATGCGGTAATGTCGAGGAAAGTAAGCTCGTCCGCACCCTGACCGTTATAAAATTTCGCACTCTCAACGGGATCGCCCGCGTCGCGCAGACCGACGAAATTCACGCCCTTGACAACGCGGCCGTCCTTAACGTCAAGGCACGGTATAATTCTTTTTGAAAGCATTTTTAATTTCCTTTCGAAACTTCGATAGCTTCTCTTAAATCAAGCGAGCCCGAATATATCGACTTGCCGCAGATCGCGCCGTAAAGGTTCATTTTGGCAAGGTCGCGTATGTTTCCGATGTCGCGTATACCGCCGCTTGCGATAATGTTTATGTCAACCGCATCTGCAAGTGCACCAAGCTGCGTAAGATTCGGTCCTTCAAGCGTGCCGTCCTTTGAAATGTCGGTGAAAATCACGTATTTCACGCCGACCGCCGCCATTTCGCGCGCAAGATCAATATAATTAACGTCAGAGCCCTCAAGCCAGCCCGCGGTCTTAACCATTCCGTCAAGCGCGTCTATACCAACCGCGATGCGATCGCCGTACTTCTCTACCGCCTCTTTGACGAGCGGCGGATTTTTTAGTGCCGCCGAGCCGATTATAACGCGCTCGATGCCCTTGTTTATATAGTAGTCGATAGTGTCCATATCGCGAATACCGCCGCCGACCTCTATTGGTACGTTTACGCGACGCGCAACCTCGGTGTAGATGTCGGAATTAACGCGGCTTCCCTCTTTTGCGCCGTCGAGGTCTACCATATGGATAAACTCTGCGCCGGCTCTCTCAAATGAAAGTGCGGTTTCGATAGGATCAGCCGCAACCTTCTCGGCTGTGCCGTACTCGCCCTTTGTAAGGCGCACGCACTTGCCGCCGAGTATATCAATTGCAGGTAATATTATCATTTACTATCCTCCAGAAGCTGCGAAGAATGTCGAGTCCCACCGTTTCGCTCTTTTCGGGGTGGAACTGACAGCCGTACACGTTGCCGTGCGCTACTATCGCCGTCACCTCGCTGCCGTAGTCGGTAACCGCCACGAGATCGGCACGGTCCTTTACGAGCGCCTTGTACGAATGGACGAAGTAGACGTGATCACCGTCACCAAGCGAAGCGGCTATCGGTGAGGGATTTACGAGCTTAAGCTCGTTCCAGCCCATATGCGGCACTTTAAGGCTTTCTTCTTCAATTCGAACTACCTCGCCTCCGATAAGCGACAGTCCCTCGCACTCGCGAAACTCGTAGCTTTTGTCAAAGAGCAGCTGCATACCAAGACAAATGCCGATAAGCGGCTTATTCTTGACATATTCCTTTATAAACTCATCAAGTCCCGTCGCACGAATTCTTTCCATCGCATCAGGAAATGCTCCGACACCCGGAAGGATAAGTCCGTCCGCCGCCGCGAGCGCATCCTTATCGTCCGACACGAACGAGTCAGCGCCGATAAAATCAAGTGCATTTTTAACGGAATGGAGATTGCCCATTCCATAGTCGATTATACCTATCTTTTTCATATATTCTCCAAGTCAAAGCACACCTTTAGCCGAGAGCACCGCGTCGCGCCCCTGCAAGGCATCAGCAAGCGCGTGCGCGAACGCTTTGTACATAGCCTCGACACAGTGATGGTCGTTTTTGCCGTAAAGAAGCGCCAAATGAAGCGTCGCACCCATATTGAACGCCACGGCGCGGAAAAACTCTGCGGTCATCTGCGTGTCGTAGTCGCCTATCATCGGTGATGTGGGCGTGTAATCGCACACGATGTACGGTCTGCCCGACACGTCTATAACCGCTCTTGCGAGCGCCTCATCCATCGGGATAAACGACGTTGCGTAGCGTACGATCGGACCGCGCTCTTTAATAATTTCAGCAAGCAGCTTGCCGTACACGATGCCGACGTCCTCGATAGTGTGGTGGCAGTCAACGTGCAGATCGCCCGTCATTTGAAGCTCGATAACCGAGCGCGAATGTACGGCTACGGAATTGAGCATATGGTCGAAAAAGCCGATTCCGCTCGTGCCGCGAAGCCCGAAGCCCTCGGTTACGCCGAAGTCAACGGACATAGTTATCTTGGTTTCGAGAGTGTTTCTCGTAAGCGTTGCCCTGCTCATTTAAGTACCTCCGAAAATTCAGTAAGGAATATCTCACATTCCTCGCGCGTGCCTGCACAAATGCGGATGTATCCGCCACGCATACAGCGTATCGCAACGCCGCGCGCCATAAGAGCATCAAACACCTCGCGCGCCACGTTGGCAGACGCCATCTTAATGTAAACGAAATTCGCTGCCGTCGGGCAAACTCGCTCAATTTTGTCAGAGCTTATTGCGATAATGCTCTCGCGCATATACGCGAGATTTTCGCGCATCGCCGCGACGTTTGCCTCGATTTCGCTATAATGCGAAAGTATTATCTTACCGAACACCTGCGAAACCGTGTTGACATTATACGGGCTTTTGATCTTGCGAAGCGCACTTGCAAGCTCACCGCCCGATATGGCAAAGCCAAGACGAAGTGCCGCTGCGCCGTACGCCTTCGACATCGTTTTTAAAACGATGAGATTGTCGTATTTCTCGGTAAGGTCGATAACACTTTCGCTCACCTCGGCAAACTCCATATAAGCCTCGTCTACGACGACGAGCGCGTCGATTTTTGCAATAAACGCCTCAACGTCGGCACGCGGGCAAACCCAGCCGGTAGGGTTGCACGGATTTGAGAAGATAACGAGCTTCGAGCCCGTTTCGCTTACCGCGTCGAAAAGCTTTTCAAAATCCACCTCAAAGGTTTCGCTCTTTATAAATTTAACCGATGCCGCACCCGCAAGCGTCGAGTAAAACTCGTACATCGAAAAGTCGGGCAGCACGACCGTAACGGTGTCGCCGCTCTCGACAAGTCCGCCTGCGATAAGGCTTATAAGCTCGTCCGAGCCGTTACCGGCGACCACGTTTTCGGGATCCACCTTATAAATCGCGGAAAAAGCCTTAACAAGCTCCCTCGCATACGGGTCGGGATAGCGGTTAAAGTTGAGCGAGTACACCGCCGCCGAAAGCTCGTCAAGCACCGCCTTTGAGGGCAAAAACGGGCTTTCGTTGGCATCAAGCCGTACACGGCAGGGCGTCATATTAGGGCGGTACTCCTCGAGCTCACGCACCTTCTTTGGAATAAGGTTTTCTATCATAATTTTCTCACTTTAATCTTTGCAGTATCGAATTTGCGTGTGCGGAAAGCCCCTCTGCATTTGCGAAGGTGACAACCTTCTCGCCAACCGACTTCAGCGCATCCTCGCTGTAATAGAGGTAGCTCGACTTCTTAATAAAGCTGTCCACTCCGAGCGCCGAGGAAAATCTCGCCGTACCGTTTGTGGGAAGCACGTGGTTCGGTCCTGCGAAGTAATCGCCAAGCGGCTCGGGCGCGTTGTCGCCGAGGAATATCGAGCCTGCGTTTTTAACGAGCGATAATGCCTCAAACGGGTTCGCAAGCGCGAGCTCAAGATGCTCGGGAGCGATCTTGTTTGAAAGCTCGATTGCTTCCTCTATAGTGTCAACTACGATTATCGCGCCGTACGCGTCAAGCGAGCGGTCAATTATGTCACAGCGCGAAAGCGTTGCCTTCTGGCGCTCGATTTCGGCAATAACCTCATCTGCAAGCGCCTTCGAGGTGGTAACGAGTATCGACGCCGCCATAGGATCGTGCTCCGCCTGACTCATTAAATCAGCCGCCACGTACGCGGGATTTGCGCGCTCGTCGGCAACGACGAGCACCTCGGACGGGCCTGCGATCATATCAATATCAACCGCACCGAAAACGAGCTTCTTTGCCATAGCAACGAAAATATTGCCGGGGCCGACTATCTTGTCAACTCTCGGCACGCTCTCTGTGCCGTAAGCGAGCGCCGCAACTGCCTGCGCGCCGCCGACCTGTATAATATCGTCAATGCCTGCAACCTTCGCCGCGTAAACGACGGCGGGGTTAATTCCCTCTTTCTTTGGCGGCGTGACGATGACTATTTTCTCAACGCCTGCAACCTTTGCAGGAATGGCGTTCATAAGCACGCTCGACGGGTATGCCGCCGTGCCGCCGGGGACGTAAAGCCCAACCTTCTCAAGCGGACGCACGAGCTGTCCCATAACCTTGCCCGCCTCGTTCATCATCCACGAGCTTTGCTTTTGCTTCTCGTGGAACGCGAAGATGTTCGCCGCCGCCTCGTCGATGACCTTCTTTAATTCGTCAGGCACCTTTGCGATAAGCGAGTCCTTTTCGGCGTCGGAAAGGTAGAAGCTATCAAGCTCGACCTTATCAAACTTCGCCGTGTATTCTTTAAGTGCCGCGTCGCCGTTTTTGCGTACGCTTGCGATGACCTCGGAAACCGTCGCCATTATCTCGGGTGAGATATTCTCCGCTCTCTCGGCGAGGGACGCGAGAAGCGTGTCGGTCTGTGTTTTATCGTAAAGCTTCATTTTGAAACCACCTTTACTGTTCGATCTGCGCCTTGATGCGCTCGACAAGCTCGTCTATCTCCGCCTTTTTGAGCTTTATAGCCGCCGTATTGACGATAAGGCGGGTGGAGATATAAGCCACGTCCTCGTAGACCTCAAGTCCGTTTTCGCGGAGCGTAGAGCCCGTTTCAACTATATCCACGATAGCGTCCGCAAGATTAAGAAGAGGTGCAAGCTCTACCGAGCCCTCTATCTTGACTATCTCAACGTCGATGCCCTTGGAATTAAAATAATTCTTCGTAACGTTCGGGTACTTGGATGCGATTATTTTGTGGGTATAGCCCTCATAAAAATCCTTTCCCTTTATGCCTGCAAGCGCGAACTTGCACTTGCCGAAGTTTAAATCGAGCAGCTCGTGGAACCACTTACCGTGCTCCATAATCGTGTCCTCGCCGACGATGCCGACGTCGCACACGCCGTGCTCGATGTAGGTTATAACGTCCGCCGCCTTGGCAAGCACGACCTCTATATCGTCCTCTCCGAGCTTAAAAATAAGCTTTCTGCCCTTTTCTATAAGCTCCGAGCAATCGTAGCCTGCCGCCGCGAGCATCTCGACAGCTTTTTTTTCAATTCTACCCTTGGTAAGAGCTATACGTATCATTCTTCTGCTCCTCCCGTAAGATTTATTACCTTATCAATGCCCATCGCCTTTGCATACGCCTCGGTTTCCTCGAGGGTGTCGAATACGGAAAGCTCGCATACACGGCCACGCTCGGCATAGCTGTTCTTAAGATTTATCGCCGCGCCAAGACTGCCCACGTCATAGAACACCACAGCGTCGGACGGAATGTTTTCGGGAAGCTTACCCGACTTTATAAGCGCGTCGCATACAGCGCACACGTTTATCGCAAAGCCCGTCGCGGGAACGTCGTAGTCGAACTGACAAAGCAGCTTATCGTAGCGGCCGCCCTTGAGGACGGGCTCGCCTGCACGGTCAATGTAGCCGCGCATTACGGTGCCCGTGTAGTAATCAAACTTATGCACCATACTCATATCGACCATAATGTAGTCGGAGTAACCTGCCGCACAGAGCGCCGAGTAAAGCGAGCGCACGTAGTCGAGCGCCGCGAGTGCGTCAGCGTTGTCACCTGCCAGCGCCTCGGCTTTATCAAAGACCTCCTCGTTTCCGTAGAGGAGCGGAAGCTGTCTGATAACGTCGTTCTGCAAATTTTTATCGAACATACCGAGCGACACAAAATTTTTCGCTTCAACAAAGCTTCGTACACTCATAACCTCGTCGTCGGTAAGGTCCATCTTCGAGATAAGTGCGTTAAAATATCCGACATGACCGATCTCAAGCTTGCAGTTGAGCCCAAGCGACTTCAGCGCATCGAGTGCGGTCATAATACATAAGAGATCGCTCTTTATGCCACTCGCGCCGACAAGCTCGATGCCACTCTGGAGCATCTCGTTTCGCATACCCGAGTAGTCGCTGTTCACACGGTAGATATGCTGGTTGTAGTAAAGCTTTTGTGGAAGCGGTGCATTTTTGAGTTTTGTCGCAACAACGCGAGCGATAGGCGTTGTGTTGTCGGGACGGATAACGAGCAGGCGGCCCGTATTATCCGTAAGCTTATAGATGTTCTCCTCACGAAGCGAAGGATTTACCTTTGTGAAAAGGTCGTAATTCTCCACCGCAGGAGTGGATATGCGTGAAAAGCCCGCACTCTCGTATATGCGGTTAAAATCGGCGCATACCGCGTCGTAAAGTCGCGCCTCGCGGTAAAGTAGGTCGCGAGTGCCCTCGGGAATGGTTAAGTTTAGCTTTGGCATATAGGGTATTAACCCCAAATGGGGCATCCTTTCGTAAAAAATCGCATTCTAAAGTAATTGCTTCGAATGTGGGGGAAGCTGCGCTCAAACGCCGCTCCGCTCCCCCACGCCCCCTTGGCTCGGCTGCGGAAATCCTAAATTGTCAAACAACTGACAAAAAGATTTACAAACGAGTCGCATAGCAGTACTATTCAAATGTTTTACTTTAGCATAGTAATATGATATCACATTAAAATCAATCTGTCAACTGTCAGTATTGACAATAAACGTATCATACCTTGAAAGATTTTGTCATTTTAGAAGAAGGACAGCTGTGCGGTTTCGGTAAGGTCGCCGAAAGCGCCGTTTTTACGGAGCAGGTCGACTACCGATTTGGAAAGTCCCGCCTTGATCTGAAGTTCCTCGATAGATAGGAGATTTTCGCGGTCGCGCACCTCGACTATCTTCTCTGCCGCCTTCTCGCCAAGACCGCCGAGTGCCGTAAACGGCATACGTATCTTGCCGTCCTCGGGCTTAAATGCAAACGCGTCAGACTTAAAGAGGTCAACGGGCAGGAATTTAATTCCGCGCGCATACATCTCGGTTACCATCTGGAAGGTATCACAGATTTCCTTTTCCTTCTGCGTCGCCTCGGTACCCTTTTTACGTATCTCGTCCATAACCGCCTTAATGCCTGCACGTCCGCTCATAGCGATCTCCGCGTCAAAGCCGCCGGGGGCAACGGACAGGAACGCTGCGTAAAATTCAAGCGGATAGTATATCTTGTACCAGCCAAGGCGTATCGCCGACATAACGTAAGCCGCCGCGTGCGCCTTCGGGAACATATACTTGATCTTCTTGCACGATGCAATATACCAATCGGGCACACCGTGCTCGCGCATAGACTGCTCGTACTCGGGCTTGAGTCCTTTACCCTTTCGCACGTCCTCCATTATCTTGAACGCCTGTGCGTTCTCAAGTCCGTACTGCTGTATCAGAACGAGCATAATACCGTCACGCGTACCGATAACCTGCGAAATGTCGCATATGCCTTCTTTGATGAGATCCTGCGCGTTTCCGAGCCACACGTCCGTGCCGTGCGTAAGTCCGGATATCTGCATAAGGTCGGCAAAGTTCTTCGGCTTCGCGTCGACGAGAACCGACTGAATGAAGCGAGTACCCATCTCGGGAAGTCCGAGCGTTCCTAGCGGACAGCCAATATCGTCGGGAGTTACGCCGAGCGGGTCGGTGCTCTCGAAAAGGCGGTACACCGCGCGGTCGTTCATCTTAACGTCCATAACCGAAGTATTAGTGTACTTTTCGAGCCACTTATACTTGGTCGGAATATCGTGTCCGAGCTCGTCGAGCTTCAAAATCGTATCGTGCAGATACTTGAATGCGAAGTGAGTTGTGATTATATCGGAGTTCGGGTCGTCCGCAGGGTGCTGTATGGGCGTGAAATCGTATACGTCGAATTCGCGCGGTACAACTATGATACCGCCGGGGTGCTGTCCCGTCGTACGCTTGATACCGTCGCAGCTCGCCGCAAGTCTTGCAATTTCTGCCTTCGGAAGCTTTTTCTGACGCTCTTCAAGATATTTCAGAACGTAGCCAAACGCCGTTTTTTCCGCGAGCGTACCGAGAGTACCTGCCTTAAACACGTTCTCCGCACCGAAAAGCTCCTCGGTGTATTTATGCACCTTTGCCTGAACTTCACCGGAGAAATTAAGGTCTATATCGGGAGATTTATCGCCGTAGAAGCCGAGAAAGGTTTCGAACGGTATATCGTGACCGTCGCCCGTAAGCGGCGTGCCGCACTTAGGGCAGACCTTGTCGGGAAGGTCAAATCCCGAGCCGACCGAGCCGTCGGTGAAGAATTCGGAATACTGACAATTCGTGCAGTAGTAATGTGCAGGAAGCGGATTTACTTCGGATATACCCGACATCGATGCAACGAGCGACGAGCCGACGGAGCCTCGCGAGCCGACAAGATAGCCCTGCTCCTCGCTGTAAGCAACGAGCTTTTGCGCGATCATATAAAGCACCGCAAAGCCGTTTTCGATAATAGATTTAAGCTCCTTTTCAAGGCGCGCCTTGACG
Source organism: Candidatus Flemingiibacterium sp. (assembly GCA_045534235.1). Classification (GTDB taxonomy): domain Bacteria; phylum Bacillota; class Clostridia; order Oscillospirales; family CAG-272; genus Flemingiibacterium. Next base: position 8,546 of record JAZSJI010000117.1, read on the forward strand.
ATTTCCGGAATAGGATCGCCGTAAAGTCGCCTTGCCTTGTCCCAGCATCTTTGCTGAAGCTCCTCCTCCGCGCCCTCGAGGTTTGGCGTATACGTGCCCTCGGGTATCGGGAGTATCTTATCGTCTATCATATCGGCAATGAGATTCGGGTTTGTGATAACGACCTCGCGCGCCGCTTCTTCTCCGAGGTATGCAAACTCCTCGAGCATTTCGTCGGTAGTGCGAAAGTAAAGTCCAATGTCGCGGTCAGCGTCGGAAAACTTTTGACCGGCAAGGATTATCTTTCGCGTTATCTCATCTTCCTTTTCTGCGAAATGTGCGTCGCAGGTCGCACAAACGGGCTTGCCGAGCTTTTTGCCAAGCTCGTATATCCGTCTGTTTATCGCCATAAGCTCGCTCTCGTCCTTGACGAGCTCCTTTTCGATCATAAAGCTGTTGTTGCAAAGCGGCTGTATCTCGAGGTAGTCGTAAAAGCTTGCGATATCCTCGATTTCCTTCTCGGACTTATTCGAGAGGATAGCCTGATAAAGCTCGCCCGCCTCGCACGCCGAGCCGATTATAAGTCCCTCGCGGTTAGCTTCGATAAGCGTCTTTGGCGTACGCGGGTGCTTTTTGTAATATTTAAGGTAACTGTCGGAAATTATGCGGTAAAGGTTTTTAAGTCCGACCTTGTTTTTAACAAGCAATATCTGATGATATGAGCGAAGCTTCAAGGGGTCGGAGCGCTCACTCATAAGCTGCTGCATCTCGCGAAGGTTGGAAGCACCCTCCTCACGAAGCTTCTTAAAGAGGCACACGAGTATCTTCGAGAGTATCTCCGCGTCGTCACACGCGCGGTGGTGGTTAAACTCCTCGAGCTTAAAATACTTCGCAAGCACGTCAAGCTTGTGCCTCGTCAGCTCGGGGTTTACGTAGCGCGACATAGCAACGGTGTCCATATAAGTGTTCGTGAATGGTATGCGACAGTTCTGCGCGACCTTGCGTATGAACGATATGTCGAACGACGCGTTGTGCGCAACGAGTATACGCTCTCCCGCAAACTCGAGGAACGCGCGTACAGCCGCCTCGTTGTCGGGCGCGTCCTTTACCATTTCATCGGTAATGCCCGTAAGCTCAACAATATTTGCAGGTATCGGCTCGCCGGGGTTTGAGAAGGTGTTGAAGCGGTCGATGACCTCGTTTCCGCGCATCAGTACCGCACCTATCTCTGTGATGTTGCAGTTCTGTACGGAAAGTCCGGTCGTTTCGATATCGAAAACGCAGTACTCGCCGTCGAACGGCGTTGACATATTAGCTTCAAGCGAGTCGCCGAAAAGCACGCGCGCCGTGTCGTCGACGTAGTAATTTTCAATGCCGTAGATTACCTTCATACCAAGCTTCGCCGCCGCGCCCATAGCGATTGGGAACGCCTGAACGTTGCCGTGGTCGGTTATCGCAACTGCCTTATGCCCCCAGCTGTGCGCAAGCTTAACGAGCGCCGCAGGCTCAATAATAGCGTCCATCTGCGAGAGCTGTGTGTGGCAGTGGAGCTCAACACGCTTTTCTTCTGCCGTATCCATACGGTACTTCTGCGAAATTTTCGCAACGGCAGACGGAATAAGTATCGGCTCGTTATCAAACGAGTCAATCTTCGAGTAGCCCTTTATGGCAATAGTCATACCGTCCTTGATGTTCTGGAGATACGGCTCGAGCTGCTCCTTTGGCTGCGCCATTTTTATGTATATGGACGAGTCCTTATCGGTCACGGCAAAGGTTAAAATAAGCTTGTCACCGCGACGCGTTTCCTTGGTTTCGGTGCCGAAAACCTCGCCGAGCACGACAAGATTTTTCTGCGGTCCGGTGATATTACGTATCGGCGTGGGATTTGCAATGTCAAACTCGTCACCTATGATAAACTCGGGTGAAGAAACGTCAAAGCGCTTGCCGCCGACGCGCCACACGCCCCCGTCAAGCTCGCACCTTGCGTCTGCGGTGCTCAAGGTGAAAATATGCTCAAAATCCTTGAATTTATCTTCCTCGACGGGCTTGTCCTCTGTAGGACGCGACGCCATAGCACGCTCCATATCGCGCTGCTGTGCACGTGCGATCTTCTCCATTTCGGCTATCTGCTCGGCGATCTGCGGCATAGTTTCGCGGTATTCGCCGTCCTGCGTGAGCTCTACCTCAAAGCGAAGTCCGAACTCCGAAAAGATGATATTTGAGATGATCTCGTTGGTCTTGGCAGAGTAAAGCAGCTCGATACCGCCATTGTTCCACGATACCTTGATAGATATTTTATTATCCTCAATACCGAAATCGTACTCGTTGAAAAAACCGCGTGAGATTGCGCCTACGCGATTGAGCTCGAGCATCACCTCGGGTATATACGAGGGCGACCATAATTCGCTTTTGTAGCGCGGCAATATACGCACGACCGTAAGGTCGTACGCCGCTCTGATATTTTCCTCGATCGCGTAAAGCGTCTGCTTTTTTATAATTTTGTCAAAGCGCGCCGTCACCTCGACCACGCGTCTTTCCTTATCGACGCGAGAGATGACGTCCTCGGCTGTATCGAGGATAGCCCTCTCCGACGCCGTCTGTTCGTATCGCGCGAATATTTTTTCAAATTTATTCATTAACGTCACCTTCAGGTGTTACATCTTATTTATCTCGTCACGAAGCACGTCAAGAATAACGTCCTCGCTGTATTTTCCGACGGTTACGCCCTTTTTGAAAAGGAGCGCTTCCCCTTCACCGCCTGCAATGCCGATATCAGCCTCGCGAGCCTCACCGGGACCGTTTACCGCACAGCCCATAAGTGCGACCTTGATTTTTTTTGACGGGTGAAGTGTCGGGAGTATCTCTTCCTCGAACTTTGCAACAAGGTCGATAAGACCTATCTTCGTGCGTCCGCACGTCGGGCAGGATACCACGTCTATCTTTGACGCCGCAGTAAGTCCGAGTGCCGAAAGCAACGCCTTTCCCTCTTTCACCTCAAGCACGGGATCGGCAGTCAGCGAAACGCGTATCGTGTCGCCGATGCCGTCACAGAGGAGCGAGCCGATACCGACCGCCGATTTAAGCGTGCCGATATGTGCGCTTCCCGCCTCGGTAACACCGATGTGCAAGGGATAATCGAACGCTTCACGCAGTAAGCGGTTGGCGCCGATCATCGTACGTACGTTGGAGGATTTTATCGAAACGACTATGTCCTCAAAATTAAGCTCTTCGAGTATGTGGACGTGCTCGAGTGCACTTTCGGCGAGAGCCTCTGCCGTGGGAGCACCGTATTTTTCAAGTATCTCACGTCGAAGCGAGCCACCGTTTACGCCGATGCGTATCGGTATGCCGCCGTCCTTGCAGGCAGCGACGACCTCGGCGACCTTCGCCCTTGAGCCAATGTTACCGGGATTTATACGTATCTTGTCAACGCCTGCCGCGGCACACGCAAGGGCTATCTTATAGTCAAAATGTATGTCCGCGACTATCGGAACGCTAACGTCCGAGTGCTTGAGTCTGCGTATACTCTCCGCCGCGCTGATATCGGGTACGGCAAGGCGCACGATGTCACAGCCTGCCGACTCGAGTGCCTTCGTCTGTGCATAGACCGCATCAAAATCGTGCGTGTCGACGTTAAGCATCGACTGTACGGAGATAGGCGCTCCGCCGCCCACAGCGACGCCGCCCACGTTTACTTTTCTCGTCGTTTTCATTATTACCCCCGAAATCCGCTTAAGCGAAGAGATTTACAATATCCTTGAATGTGATTACTACCATTAGAAGAAGAAGCAGAATAATTCCTGCGAAGTGGATATACCCTTCCACCTCGGGCTTTACGGGCTTTCTGAAAATAAGCTCGATGGTCTGAAACAGAAGCCGTCCGCCGTCAAGCGCCGGAAGCGGCAAAAGGTTGAATACGCCAAGGTTCATCGCTATGACCACCACGAGGTAGAGAAAATCGGAAAGTCCGCTCTTTGCCGCGTCAGAAACCGCGCCCGCAACGCCGACAGGGCCCGATACTGCCTCGAAGCCGTATCTGCCGGTAATAAGGTCGAAAAGCGACTCCCATATCATCTTGACAGTCGAAACCGAGCGCCAGAACGAATGCTTTATAACGCTTGCCACCGTCTTTTCTTCTCCGAGAACGAAGAAGTCGGGCATACCGAAGGTAACGCCCTCGCTCGTTATCTTGGAGAACTCAACGCCCTCGAGCGTGATAAGCTTACCGTCGCGGCGTACTACAATATCGACAGGCTTCGTCGCGCTGTGCATCACCTCATACGAAAGCTCTGCCGCAACGTGCACACGGGCGCCGTCCACAGAAACGACCTCGTCGCCAATTTCAAGACCGTACGCGGGGCTCGTCGCGCCCTCGTCAAACTGCGCGATAGTGGTACTGCCGAGCCTTGGCGTCATAGTGACGACAACCGCCATTAAAAGAATGCCCGTCAGTATGTTCATGACCGAGCCTGCAACGGTGATTATCATTCTCTGCCATACAGGCTTTTTGTTTAGCGCATCATCCGCGTCGCTTGCCTCGTCCTCGCCGACCATTGACACAAAACCGCCGATCGGAAAAAGGCGGAGCGAATAAACGATGCCCGTCTTTTTCGAGCGACGCGAGAGTATCTTCGGTCCCATACCGACGGCAAACTCGTTTACGCCGACACCGAACGTGCGCGCGCAGATAAAGTGCCCGAGCTCGTGAACGAGCGCAAGGACGGATATTGTAACAAGCGTGAGAAGAATGTATAGAAAATTCATTTATAGAACCTCGTTTCCGTTTTTTGCTTGGAAAGTACGGTGCAGTCAGCGTGATTTGATGATATCCTCGGCAGTGGCACGTGCAATCGTCGCCGCCGCGTATGCGTCATCAACCGTGTTAAGAGGAAGCTTGCCGCACCTCTCGAGCGTGGCGGCAACCACGTCGTAGATTTCACAAAAGCCTATCTTGCCGTCGATAAACGCCTCGACAGCCGCTTCGTCCGCCGCAACGAGTGCCGCAGGTACGCCGCCACCCGTGCGTATAGCCTCGTAGGCGAGCGCGAGAAGTGGGAACGCATTGGTATCGGGCTTATAGAACGTAAGCTTGCCGACGCTCGTCAAATCAAGCCTTCCCATAATGCCCGGTGTGCGCTCGGGATAGGTCATCGCGTACTGCGCGCAAAGACGCATATCCGGAAGTGACAGCTGAGCCAAAATAGCGTTATCATTATATTCCACCATGGAATGTATTATACTCTCGCGGTGTACCACAACCTCTACCTTATCGGGCGACACGCCGAAAAGATGCACCGCCTCGATGACCTCGAAGCCCTTATTCATAAGTGTAGCAGAGTCGACGGTTATTTTTTGCCCCATCTTCCACGTCGGGTGCGCGAGTGCGCGTTCAGGCGTGATGCTTGCCATCTCGTCACGGCTCATACCGAAAAACGGTCCGCCCGATGCTGTAAGAAGTATGCGGCTTATCTCGTTTGAATTTCGTCCCTCAAGGCATTGGAATATAGCAGAGTGCTCGCTGTCAACGGGGATTATTTTAGCACCCGTACGGCGCGCCTCGCTCATAACGAAATCGCCTGCCATAACGATGCTTTCCTTGTTGGCAAGACCGATAGTTTTGCCTGCCCCGACGGCGCACATCGTCGGCTCAAGACCTGCGCTTCCGCCAACCGAGTTGAAGATAACGTCGGCATTCGTGTCAGAGGCCGCAGACATCACCGCCGCGTGCGAGCCTTCGACCTTTATATCCGTGTCGGCAAGACGTGTGCGAAGCTCGCGCGCCGCACCCTCGTCCTCCATAACGCAAAGACGCGGTTTAAGAAGCCGCGCCTGTTTTTCCATAGTTTTATAGTCACGCCCTGCCGCGAGCGTATCGACACGCACGCCGAGATCAGCGGCGACCTCAACAGTTTGCGTGCCGACCGAGCCGGTAGAGCCTAAAATTACGATCGTCTTATCCATATTTAAAGTCGTCTTATCCATAATCACATTATCAAAGCAAAAATATCGGGATGCGAGGTAGCGATCATCAAAAACGGAGCGATAGCGACTATTGAATCAAATCTGTCCATAACGCCGCCGTGTCCGGGGAATATTTTGCCGTAGTCCTTAATACCGTACTGACGCTTAACGAGCGATGCGATGAGGTCGCCGAATATCGAAACGACGGCTACAACCAATCCTACGAGCGCGAGCGATACGTAATGAGGCCGGAAGCCGACGGTAAGGTTTGCGATAAGTCCCGTCACAGCGAAGGCTATACCGCCGAAAACAACACCGCCTATTGCGCCCTCAACAGTCTTTTTGGGGCTGACGTCGGGAATGAGCTTATGCTTACCAAAGGCCTTGCCGACAAAATAAGCCGCCGAATCCGGCACCCACGCACCGACGAGTACGAGTGCAAAAAGCCACGCACCAACGTCATTCTCGCCCGAGCGAAGGTCGCGAAGGACAACCATCGACGAAAATCCGATTATGATATAAAACACCATAACTGCTGTCAGCGCCATACTGCCGATGCTTTTCTCGCCTTTTGAAACAACGGAAAGGCACATCAAGTAAAACATATAGATAAAGCATACTGACGAAAAGATCGCCATAACGTACGAGTTTCTCTCTGCGGCGATCATACTGTAGCGTGTGGCGAATACGATCGCGGCTGTAAGAAGCATCGACGGTACGGTCACGCTCGGATATTTGCGAACACCGATGCAGCCAAGCATCTCAAAAACACCTATCGCGGCAAAAACGGATACCGCTATAGGAAGAACAACCGTATGCGAGAATAAAAGCACCACAATAGCGAGTGGCAGCAGAAGCACCGCCGTAAGTATTCTCTGTTTCATAAGAAAACCTCACATAATTCAATATTATACTACACCGCCAAAGCGTCGTGTGCGCCCGTAGTAGGCGTCGACCGCCGCATCAACGTCGTTCTCGCCGAAATCCGGCCAAAGTGTTTTTGAAAAATAGAATTCCGAGTAGACCGACTGCCACGTTAAAAAGTTTGACAGACGAAGCTCGCCCGCCGAGCGTACGATAAGGTCGGGATCATCCTGCCCGCGCGTGTAAAGCTCCGAGGCAATAAGCTCCTCGGTGAACTCCGTCACGCCGCGTGCTGCGAGCGCGTTTACCGCGCTAACTATCTCCGCTCTGCCGCCGTAATTTATAGCGACGTTGAGGCGGTATTTATTGTTCGCCGATTCACGTTCAAGCTTTTCCATAAGCTCGCGAAGGTCATCCGTGAGCGGTGTCTTGTCGCCGAGAAAGGTGACGCGGATATTATCCTTCATCATCTCGCGTATGCCCTGATTTAAGTACGTCTTAAGCAGTCGCATAATAGCGGCGACCTCGCTTTGGGGACGCTTCCAATTTTCCGTGGAAAAAGCGTACACAGTAACGGTGTCAATACCGCCGCGAAAGCAGTATTCCGCGATACGCTGAAAGGTCTTTGCCCCCTCGACGTGTCCCGCCTCGCGCATAAGTCCGCGCGACTTTGCCCACCTGCCGTTGCCGTCCATAATAAACGCGATATGAGAAAGCTTCTTTTTGTTAGCGTTTTGGTCGTGTGTAATCATTAAAGCACCATAGCCTTCGCATAGCGAAAGCGTCCTTGTATACAAAAATATTGGGATGCCGCAGTGCACGGCATCCCACGTCAGAGAACTCAGATCTCCATAAGCTCCTTATTCTTGCGTGCAGTGACAGCGTCGACGTTTGCTACGTATTTGTCGGTGAGGTCCTGAACAGCCTTGTCGGACGCCTTGAGCTCGTCCTCGGTCATTTCGCCGTCCTTCTTCATCTTCTTTGCGGCGTCGTTAGCATCGCGGCGAATGTTTCAGATAGCAACCTTTGCGTCGTCGCCGAGCTTTGCAACCTTCTTGGTGAGCTCCTTACGTCTTTCCTCGGTAAGCTGGGGGAAGTTGATGCGAAGCGTCTTACCGTCGTTCATAGGGGTGATACCAAGGTCGGAAGCGAGGATCGCCTTCTCCATATTCTTAAGAGTGGTAGCATCCCAGGGGGTGATAACAATGGTGCGTGCGTCGGTAACCTTCACCTCTGCCATCTGATTGAGCTTGGTGGGCGCGCCGTAGTAGTCAACCTCGATCTTGTCGAGAAGCGCGGGATTAGCGCGGCCTGCTCTGATATCAGCGAGCTGGGATTCGTAGGACGCGATGGATTTCTGCATTTTTTCTTCAAAAGCCTTGCAATCGAGTTTCATAGTTGTGATCCTTTCTTGTTGTAAGTTTATAGCTTGTAGGGGCGCACTGTGTGCGCCCGCGGGCGATCAAAGATCGCCCCTACAAAAAATTCGTTAAACGTAATATCAGCCGTCGATGACGATAGTTCCCTCAACGTCGCCGATTATAGCGTTGTAAATGTTCTCGGGCTCCTTGAGCTCGAATACGAACGTCTTGATGTGGTTCTCGTTGCCGAACGATGCGGCGGTGGAGTCCATAGCCTTCAGATCCTTTGCGAGGATCTCCTTGTAGGATACCTCTTTGTAGCGTGTTGCACCCGGATCCTTTTTGGGGTCTGCGGTGTAAACACCGTCAATGTTCTTGCCCATAAGTATAACGTCTGCGCCAACCTCTGCAGCTCTTACAGCAGCCGCCGTATCGGTGGAGATGAACGGAATGCCAAGACCGCCGCCGAGAATTACGACTCTGCCCTTTTCAAGGTGCGATACGGCGCGATTGCGAATGTACGGCTCCGCGTACTGCTTCATCTCAACTGCGGTGAGAACGCGGGTGTCGATACCGTTCTGCTCAAAGAAATCCTGCAGTGCGAGCGCATTGATGGTAGTTGCGAGCATACCCATATGGTCTGCGCGCGTTCTGTCCATATTAGTTCCCTGACGTCCGCGCCAGATATTGCCCGCGCCGACGATAATGCATATTTGCGTGCCGATGGCAACGCATTTCTTGACGACCTTGGCTACGCGGTCGATCATATCGTAGTCGAGGATCGGATGCTCGCCCTGTGCGGCAAGCTCGCGTCTTTTTTCCTCCGAGGGAGCAAGTGCCTCACCCGAAAGCTTTAAGAGAACTCGCTTAAATTTCGGTGTTGCTGTTTGGCTCATTGTGTTACACCTTCCTTGTTTTAATCTATGGGCAAAGCCCGATAATATTCCTTCTTATATTGTAACCGATTTTGCGTCATTTGTAAAGGGTTATCGGGAAAATTTTTGCTAAAAATATTAATTAAATTCTCTTTTGCAGAGAAAAAACAAAAATCCCGTCGCAAACGTATGTCTGCGACGGGAAATTCATTTAAAAATTACTGACCGGAGGTGAGCTTTGCAACCTCTTCTGCAAGGTTGTGCTCACGCTTCTGGAGGCCTTCGCCCTTCTCGTACTTAACGAAGCTTGCGATCTTGATGCCCTTGTTTACAGATGCAATATACTTTGCAACGGACATAGAGTCATCCTTAACGTAAGCCTGCTCTGCGAGGCAGTTGTTTTCGTAGAACTTGCCAAGCTTACCCATTACGATGCCTTCCTTAACCTTTTCGGGCTTGGATGCAAGGTTGGGGTCGTTAGCCATCTGATTGAGAAGAACTTCCTTCTCCTCATCGAGAGCGGACTGGGGAACGTCGGACTTGTTAGCGTAGGTTGCGTTCATAGCAGCAGCCTGAAGTGCTACGTTGTGAGCGCACTCAACGAATGCAGCATCGTCAGCAGCAACGCCGTCAAGGTCAAACTTAACGATAACACCGGTAGAACCGCCGCCGTGTACGTAGGTGGAAACTGCACCCTCTACGATAACGAAACGACGAATGGTGAGCTTCTCACCGATAACGAAGATCTGCTCCTTAAGAGCCGCGTCAACAGTCTGACCGTTAAGGTCGCACGCCATAAGAGCGTCAACGTCAGCGGGCTTGTTAGCGAGAATGGTTTCGAGAAGCTGGTCAACGAATGCCTGGAACTTCTCGTTCTTTGCAACGAAGTCAGACTCGGAGTTAACCTCGATCATTGCAGCGAGGTCGCCCTTCTGCATGATCTTAACGATACCCTCTGCTGCGATTCTGTCAGCCTTCTTTGCAGCAACTGCAAGACCGCGCTCACGAAGAACCTTTACAGCCTCGTCAATGTTGCCCTCTGCTTCAACGAGTGCCTTCTTGCACTCCATCATGCCGCAACCGGTCTTAGCGCGGAGAGCGGCAACGTCTTTTGCGGAAATGTTAGCCATTTTTATGCTTCCTTTCGTATAAGATCGTTTAATCTGTAATTATTCAGCGTCTGCTGCTTCTTCGGTAGCCTCTTCAGCTGCAGTGTCGGTAACCTGCTCGCCCTGTCTGCCCTCGAGAATAGCGTCAGCGATAGCAGAGGAGATGAGCTTGATAGCGCGGATAGCGTCATCGTTACCGGGGATGATGTAGTCAGCATCGTCAGGATCGCAGTTGGTGTCGACGATAGCAACTACCGGGATACCGAGCTTCTTTGCCTCGAGAACTGCAATGTGCTCCTTGCGAGGGTCAACGATGAATACTGCATCGGGAAGTCTGTCCATGGTCTTGATACCGCCGTAGTTGCGCTCAAGATCGTTCATTTCCTTAAGAAGACCTGCAACTTCCTTCTTGGGAAGGAGATCGAAGGTGCCGTCAGCCTGCATCTTTTCGAGAGCGATAAGACGGTTGATGGACTTCTTGATGGTCTTGAAGTTGGTGAGCATACCACCGGGCCATCTCTCGTTTACGTAGTACATACCGGAGCGGTCAGCCTCTTCCTTGATAGCGTCAGCTGCCTGCTTCTTAGTACCAACGAAGAGTACGGTGCCCTTCTCGGTGGAGAGGTCACGAACGAAAGCATAAGCCTCGTCAAACTTCTTAACGGTCTTCTGAAGGTCGATGATGTAGATACCGTTTCTTTCGGTGAAGATGTACTCAGCCATCTTCGGGTTCCATCTTCTCGTGTGGTGACCGAAGTGAACACCTGCTTCGAGAAGCTGCTTAATGGTGATAACAGACATTTTTATGTCCTCCTTTAGTTTTTTCCACCACCTGCGCATATTCGGGAAACTCGCTCACACGAGAACTTCCGACCTCACGCGGTGTGTGTTATCGCGGCTGTATTTTTTATATCAGCGTCGCCGCAGTCGCTGACCGATATAGTATACCATAATATTTATAAAAATGCAACCGTGTTTACAAATATTTTACAAATGTCTTTTCAATCCTCTCACTACGTCAAAAAAGTAAGGAGGATAAATACATAAAATTCCACCGAAAGCATTGACAAGCCTAACTTTTTTATGGTAGAATAAAATAAACTTAAAACCAAAATTTAGGTTTATAAATCATCACTTTGGAGGTAAAATTATGAAGAAAAATTTTAGAACTATGCTCGCGACGATCATCGCCCTTGCACTCGTGCTTACTATGGCGGTACCTGCGTTCGCCGTAGCTCCGTACGAAATAATTAAGCAGCCCACGAAGGACGATCCCACCGTTGAGGTTAGTGATCCCCAGGACGTGTATTCATATCAGTGGTATAAGAAGATCGGCTCGGCGACAACCAAGTTCACGCCCGACTCCGAATTCTTTACGGGATTCTGCTGCGGTAGGTACAGTGAAGCGGCTAATACGTGGTATTCTTATCATTACTCAAGGTACGAATACGAGCTTGACATTGAATTTGTATTAAACGTCGCAGGCAAGCTGAAGATCACTTTAACAAGCGACGCCTCTGATTTCGAGGTGTATATGTTTGAATACACCGGAACCGGCGATTACGTTTCGGCAGGCGCTAACACCTGGGTATTCAACGGCAGCGACCAGGATTTCTTCAACCCCGAAATTTACGCTACTGCTCCCTTCACCGCTACATATGAATTTATCACCGACAGCGGTACGTATTCTTTAACCGACACGACCAACGAAATTCTTTATAATTACGTCATATTCGACGGCAGCTACGATAGCTCCATTTCCGCTTGGAGTCCCGTATACCAAGTCACTAGCGTTTCCCACAACGACAATATCGACTTCTACGTCGACGGCGTTTTTCCGGGTATGATCCTTAAGTTCACCCCCGACAATTACAGCAGCGAAGCAAGCTTCGAGGTAGCCTCTAACAACAATTACGGGTACTACAGAACCTACACCGAAGGCAACTCCTACTATATCGAATTCACCGATGGCGCAACTACTTATGATAATATCTATTTTTACTGCAACACGCTGACCGAAAGTGCAGCCTTCACTGCAGATATCGAGATACTCTCGGCTACCGGCAATATGTTGCTCCCCGACCAGACCACCGAAACTCTGACCGAGCACGAGGCAGGCGCATCGTACTTCTGTGAGATCACCTACTACGACGGCACCGTTCTTACAACCGACACTGTTTCCTACGGCGCAGGCGGTGCATACGCAGGTATGTTTATGGTGCTTCTTCTTAAAAAGGCACAGGCTGCCGAGGCTGAACAGCCCGAGGATACCACCACCGAGACCGAGGTAGAGGTTGAACAAGAGGTAACCGAGGAGCCGACAGAGGAAACCGAGGACACCACCGAAGCTGAAGACACCACCGAAGCAACCGAATAAGTTACTGAAGAATAAAAGCTAAAGTCCGCAAGCAAAACGCTTGCGGACTTTTTCATCTTGAGCGTCCCAAGTTTTTATTTTAAAAACGCAAAAAAATGTTGACAAATATGTTTTTTTGAGGTATAATTGTCGGGTAGTAAAAATATTCATTATAAGGAGATCACTTACTATGAAAAAGAATTTTAAGGTTTTATCCGCACTTTTCCTCGTTGTTGTGCTCGCAGCAACCTTCGTTGCTCCCGTTGCAGCAGCTCCCTCCGGCTCTTTTATGTGCCTTCTTCTCAAGCAGAACATCAGATACTATGACGGCGACGTTTTCGTAGCTCGTGAGAGAATAGTTCGCGGCGAGGTTATGGAGCCTCTTGCGCTTGAGGAAAAGGATGGCCTCGTTCTTGAAGGCTGGTACACCGACGAAGAGCTCACCGAAAAGTTTGACTTCACAAAGCCCATCGAAACCGGCGTAGTTCTCTACGCAAAGTGGGTTGAGGCAAGCGAAGTAGTAGTTCCCGAGGACACTACCGAGGAGGAAGTAACCGAGGAGCCCGCAGAGGAAACCGAGGACACCACCGAAGCCGAAGACACTACCGAAGTAACCGAATAAGTTACCGAAGAATAAAAACTAAAGTCCGCAAGCGTTTTGCTTGCGGACTTTTTTCTAACATTCGCACTTTTTGTCGTCACAGCATTAAAGCCTTCTCCTGCGGGAGAAGGGGGACCGCGAAGCGGTGGATGAGGAGTTACCGGAAGCCAAAAAGACACCTCATCCGTCAGCCTTCGGCTGCCACCTTCCCCCACTGGGGAAGGCAAGGAAAACCCGCGAGAATGTTCTATCGCGGACTTTTTTCTAACACTCGCACTTTTTGTCGTCACACCGAGGCGGTATCGCCTCAGCTCGGCGCACGAGGATAATATCTGCGCCGATCTTTTCTATATCGCACCAAAGAATACGCACGGGCGCACATTTGCCAAACGAAAACAGCTTCGTATCCGCCGGCACCAAAAGCGACACCACGCGTCCGCAGTCGAGGTCTATCTCAACGTCGGACACAAACCCGAGCCGGCACCCGTCGCAAATATTAACGACCTCTTTATTTTTAAGCTCGCACAGGCTGCATATACGCAAAGCGCTCACCTCCGACACATTATATGCCGCGGTGAATAAATTTAGTCCTTCCAGATAAACTTGTGGTTTACCGATTCTCCGCCGTCAACCACGATACACTGCCCCGTACAAAAGCGGTTTACAACGGTCAAAAAATACGCCCACTCTGCTATTTCTTCGACGGTTGCCCACCTTTTGAGAGGTGTCAGCTCCATTATCTCTTCCCAGAGCGTACTGTCGTTTATAACGCATTCGTTAAGCTCGGTCAGAACGCCGCCCGGATCAAGGCTGTTGCAGGTAGCGCCGTATTCTGCTACGCGCATAGCTACGTTTTTCGTGTACGCAAGCACTCCGCCCTTGCTCGCGCAGTATTCCGGAAATTCCGAGCCGGTATGTCCGCTTGCAGAGCCGATATTCAGTATCGAGCGTATCCCGTCGCGAACTCCGTATTTTTCCGTGATTTTTATAAGGGCTTTAAGGTTTATCTCAATATCGTCCTCGTTTTGCGTTCCCGCGTTGTTTACAAGCACCTCGACGCCCGTGATTTCAGGCAGGTTCTCGTAATCGCGCACGTCGCACACGCAGTGAGTGTATCGCTCATTCTCGATGCTCGCGCTCTCGCGGTCTATGCCGACTACCTCGTGTCCGTTCGCTAAAAATATCTCGGCGAT
>JAZSJI010000144.1:0-15473 GCA_045534235.1 Candidatus Flemingiibacterium sp.
AAATCGACCGTAAAGCGCCGTTTTGCCGCTTTAATGGAAACAATTGTTTTTAATAAATTAAAAATATCGCCTGTTTCATTTTCGGTTTGTTAACAAACAAACTCGAAAAACTGTGCAAATGTTACAAAGAATTATCCGAAATTTTGGGGAAAAAGGCTCTACCATTTTCACGGGAAATTTGGTACAATATTATACGTTGAATAAGACTGCATAGATTTCGACACCATCGGTGCCGTTTCAAAATACCAAGGAGGAAATTTTTCAATGGCAAGCTTATCCTTAAAGCACATCTACAAAAAGTATCCGGGCGGCGTTACCGCCGTATCCGACTTCTGCCTTGAGATCAAGGACAAGGAGTTCATCATTTTCGTCGGTCCTTCCGGTTGCGGTAAGTCGACCACTCTTCGTATGATCGCAGGTCTTGAGGAGATCACCGAGGGCGAGCTCTTCATCGGCGACAGACTCGTTAACGACGTAGCTCCTAAGGACAGAGATATCGCGATGGTGTTCCAGAACTACGCGCTTTATCCTCATATGTCCGTGTTTGATAACATGGCATTCGGTCTTAAGCTCCGCAAGGTTCCCAAGGAAGAGATCAAGAGAAAGGTTGAGGAAGCAGCTCGTATCCTCGACATCACCCACCTTCTCGACAGAAAGCCGAAGGCTCTGTCCGGTGGTCAGAAGCAGCGTGTTGCGCTCGGTCGTGCGATCGTCCGCGATCCTAAGGTATTCCTTCTCGACGAGCCGCTCTCGAACCTCGACGCAAAGCTCCGTGCTGCGATGAGAACCGAGCTTACCAAGCTCCACAAGAAGCTGGGTACCACGTTTATCTACGTTACTCACGACCAGGTCGAGGCTATGACCATGGCAACGAGAATCGTTGTTATGAAGGACGGTCTTATCCAGCAGGTCGACACTCCTCAGAATCTTTACGATCTGCCTTGCAACATCTTCGTTGCAGGCTTCATCGGAACTCCTCAGATGAACTTCATCAATGCGAAGCTCGAGAAGAAGGAAGGCGAGCTCTACATCGACTTTGCCGGCAACTCCATCAAGCTTCCTGCTGAGAAGGCAAAGAACGAGGCTCTTCAGGAGTACGTTGGCAAGGAAGTTATTGCAGGCCTTCGTCCCGAGTGTATCCACGACGAGCCTATGTACCTGTCCAGTATGGCTGACAGCGTAATCGAGTGCAGCGTAGACGTTACCGAGCTTATGGGTAACGAGATCTTCCTTTATCTCTCTGCAGACGAGGATCATCCGCTCACCGCTCGCGTTTCCTCGCGTTCGAGCGCAAGAGCAGGCGATACCATCAAGGTTGCCCTCGATATCTCCAGACTCCATATCTTTGATAAGGACACCGAGAGATGCATCGTTCACTAACCCTGAGCCTACATTAATAAAATTGCCGCCACCGATTTCGGTGGCGGTTTTTGTTGAAACTTTTTTCAAAAACCCCTTGACAAAGAGGCGGTTATGTGATATACTTGTAAAGCGATTTGCTTTACAGTATTGAGGTGAGGACGTGGCACTGCACGAAAAGGATCTTGAAATAGCGCTTTTGCTTGACTTTTACGGCGAGCTGCTGTCAGATAGCCGCAGACACGCGGCGGAGCTTTATTATAATGAAGACCTCTCGCTTGGCGAGGTTGCCGAAGATATGGGCATCACCCGTCAGGGCGTACGCGATCATATCGAGAGGGCGAAGTCACAGCTTGCGACGTACGAGGAGAAGCTCGGACTTGCCGCGAAGTTCCGCGAGATAGAGGCGACTATCGCTAACGTCGTTCCAAAGCTCGAAGTACTTTGCAACGGTGCAGAGGGTGAGACTCGTGCAGAGCTTGAAGATATAATCAAAAAAGTAAAAACTGTTACGATATAACCTGTTACGGAGGAAACTGATGTTTCAGAGTTTAGTCGATAAAATGTCGGAGGCTTTCAAGAAGTTCAAAAACAAGGGAAAGCTTACCGAGGCAGACGTCAAGGCGGGTATGCGCGAGATAAAGCTCGCTCTGCTCGAGGCTGACGTCAACTACAAGGTCGTAAAAGACTTTATTAAAATAGTTACCGAGCGCGCAGTCGGCGCAGAGGTTTTGGAAAGCCTCGTGCCTGCGCAGCAGATAGTCAAGATAGTTAACGAAGAACTGTGCACGCTTATGGGCGGCACGCAGTCAAAGCTGACTATCTCGTCGAGACCGCCTACAGTTATTATGATGGTAGGTCTGCAGGGTGCTGGTAAAACCACGCACGCGGGCAAGCTCGCAGGAATGTACAAAAAGCAGGGCAAGCGTCCCTTGCTCGTAGCCTGCGACGTATACCGTCCTGCGGCTATAAAGCAGCTCGAGGTCGTCGGCTCACAGCTTGAGATACCAGTCTTTCAGATGGGCGACAAGGTAAGCCCCGTCGAGATTGCAAAAGCGGGTATAGAGCACGCTAAACGGCACGGTCACGATATGGTGTTTATAGACACAGCAGGTCGACTTCACATCGACGAGGTGCTGATGAACGAGCTTCGTGACATAAAGGCTACCACCGAGCCTGCGGAGATATTGCTCGTCGTCGATGCGATGACCGGTCAGGACGCGGTAAACGTGGCAGAGTCGTTCAACGAGCTTCTTGACATCACTGGCGTCATACTCACGAAGATGGACGGCGACACACGAGGCGGTGCGGCACTTTCCGTACGCCACGTCACGGGTAAGCCGATAAAGTTCGTCGGTACGGGCGAAAAGCTCGATATGATCGAGCCGTTCTACCCCGACAGAATGGCATCGCGTATACTCGGTATGGGCGACGTACTGTCGCTTATAGAAAAGGCACAGCAGAACTTTGACGAAAAGCAGGCAGAGGAGCTTGAGCGCAAGATGCGCGAGCAGAGCTTTACGCTGACCGATTTTCTCGATCAGTTCAAGCAGGTGCGCGGCATGGGATCGATGGATCAGATACTCGGTATGATACCGGGCGTCAATCAGGCGGCACTAAAGGACGTCCACGTTGACGAAAAGCAGCTCGACCGTGTTGAGGCGATAATCCTCTCGATGACTCCGGAGGAGCGCGACAAGCCGGATATTATCAGTGCATCGCGCAAAAAGCGTATTGCGGCAGGAAGCGGTATGAAGGTAGAGGATGTCAACCGCCTACTCAAGCAGTACGATCAGATGAAGCAGATGATGAAGAAATTCTCGTCTATGGCAGGCGGCAAGAAATTCGGCCGCAGAAACAAGATGAAATTCCCGTTTTAATCGGGTTTCAAATAAATAAAAAACAATAAACATATTTTTTGGAGGAAAATCAAAATGGCAGTTAAACTCAGACTTACCAGAATCGGCGCAAAGAAGAACCCTTACTACCGCGTAGTAGTAGCTGACTCCCGTTACCCCAGAGACGGTCGTTTCATCGAGGTTATCGGTACCTACAATCCTATGACCGAGCCTGCTGAGGTTAAGATCGACGCTGAAAAGGCAAAGAAATGGATCGCTAACGGCGCACAGCCCACCGATACCGTTAAGGCTCTTCTCAAGAAGACCGGCGCTATCGACTAATCTTATTATGGTAGAGCTTAAAAAAGTTCTCACCGATATCGCAAAGGCTATAGTAGACGAACCCGATAAGGTTTCTGTTGAGGAAAAGGTTGAGGGTAATGACGTTTACCTTGAGCTTCACGTTGCTGAAGACGATATGGGCAAGGTCATCGGCAGACACGGCAAGATCGCAAAGTCGATCCGCCTTGTTATGAAGGCGGCGGCTAACACTACCGGCAAGCGCGTGACCGTTGAGATAAGATAAAGAAAATCCCACGTTGTAAAAAACGTGGGATTTTTGCGTGTTTAGAAGCGTCCGCCGCGTCCGCCGTGTGAGCGGCCGGACGAGCTGCGGTGCATCGACGAGCCGCCGCTAAAGCCACCGCGTGAGCCACCGTGTCCGCTGCTGTGCGATGATGTGTCGCGCCTTGTACGCACGGTATTTGAATAGAGGTATCGGTCGCTTTGCGAGCGAAGGCTTAAACTGCCATTGACCATATAGTCGGTCGCTCCGCTTGCCGGACGTACAGTCTTCATACCGCTTTTCATTACGGATACCATAATGAGGGAGATGATAAATCCTACGATGACTGCGGGGACGATATAAGTGAACGAAAAGCCACCCTCGTCGTATTCGTCGTAGTCGTAGTAGTAATCGTCCTCCGTGTAGGTCGTAACCGCCGCATCAGTGAAATAATCGTCCGCCGCGTCATTCGTCTCTTCATATTTCGCGCTTATTATGTACGACTGACACATATTTGCAAACGTGTAAAACGCGTCGACGTAATTGCCCGCGGACAAATCGTCAATAAATGCGTTTTCAATCTCGTAGAGATAATAGTCGTTAAGATAATATGCGCCGCGCCCGTGAGTGGTTATCCACCATTCTCTGCCGCCCATATCAATGAGTAGCAGTACGCCGTCGTCGTCCTCGCCAAAGCCGTAGCCGTTGTCGTCGTAAAAGTCGTCGGCGTAGTCCATTGCGGATTTGCCGCTTGTGGAGTTCACCGTAACTATAGCGATTTCAATTTGATGCCGACTACTGATGTCATCGAGCGTAGCAGTAAGAGCGGTTTCCTCCAAGCTTGTGAGCAGATCGGCGTTGTCAACTACGAGCGGAAGGGTGCGATTGGCACAAATGCCTACCGCAAGCGATGCTACCGTAAGAAGCGTGAGCGTAAAAATAAATATCTTCTTCATCGCGCACCTCACATTATGGCTATGATATTCAAAAGTATGAATATTATAGCGGAAAATACAGCCGCGCCGCCGAGCAGATACTTCCAGTAAAGTCCCTTGTCAACGGGAAGGTTGCCTACAAACTTGCCCGTTTGTCCGTTCATCGCGAAGGTGAACTTTTTATCCTGCCACGTTGTGTTAAGAAGCCATACGGGGTAGAGCACGTAACGTGCTTTTCCACTGCCGATACCGACGGAGCCGCTCTCTCTTGTTACCGTTGCGTAGCCGTTGACGGTAGAACGGAATACGTCCTCGGTGCTCTTTTTTACGCGCTCACTTGCACGCGCGCGGCTGTCTTCCATACTGACGTCGTAGCGGTCAGCGAGATAGCCCGAAAGATACGCCGTCTGAAAGTCTACTGCCTCGGAAAAATCGTACGGCTCAATAGACTCCATCAAATCATCCGCCATCTTCGTAGAGCCGTCTACGGGAACACGCTCAAAATCAAGCGTGCCGCCGCGCACTATCGAATAATAGCTTGTTTCAACGCAGTTGTGCGTAGGAGTGGTGTACGTGCGTACACGCGTCGCCCTGTAGCGTATATCGGCATCTGTTTTGGCGTCGTATATCCAGAACGGTACGTAAACGCCCTTTATCTCGTCGATGTGGTTTTGATCCTTAAACACCTTGGGAAGCAGACGCTTGCCGGTGATGTGCCGCTGGTAAGCGGCTTTCGCCGCAGCCTTGTCGAGCTTAAAGGGGATAACGAGGTCGGGGCGAAGGTCGCCTGAGAGCTGTCCCTTCATAATAATCGGGTTTGAGCAATACGGACAGTGCGTTGCCGCGGTCGTGTCGTCGCATATGACCTCGCCGCCGCAGGTGTTGCACACGTAAACGCGTAGACCGTCCTTTTCGCCTTCTTGCCATTCGCTCTCGACGTTTTCCCAGTTATTAGCCTCTTCGTGCTCGTCCTTCAGATCCTCGTCGTAGCCCTTAAGAGTTTCAAGCTCGAACTCCGTGTCGCAGTACGGGCATTTTGGCTTCTGCGTCTTAACGTCAAATTCGATAACGCCGCCGCAACAAGGGCATTTATATTCGAAAAGGTCAGCCATCAGTTAGCGTCACCGCCGAGCTTGGTGCCACATTCAGGGCAGAACTTGGGAGTAGCCGCAGGGTTTGTGTTTACCCAACCGCAGCTTGCACATTTTATTTCTGTGTCGGGCTTCTTTGCACCGCACGCAGGGCAGAATTTTCCGTTGCTGGTAGCGCCGCACGCGCACGTCCAGGTGTCCGCCATAGGCTTCTTCGCACCGCAATTAGTGCAGAAATTGCCGGTCGCGCTGTTGCCGCACGCACACTTCCAAGCACCTGCGGGAGCGGTAGGCTGACTTTGCGCTTGCTGCTGTCCCATTGCGTAGAAATTCTGCGCGTTTGCACCACCCTGATTCATAGCCATACCCATACCCATAAAGCCGGTCATAGCACCCGCTTCGTTGGATGCCGCCGCACGCATAGCGTCTGCCTGCGCACCGACAAGCGTTGCACCTGCCATAGTGGGATCCTTGTACATAGCGGTCTTCTGCGCGGTCTTGAGCATCTCCTGATCCTCTTCGGTAAGCGTCGGAGGATTGAGCGCCACCTTGACGTCACCTATACCGCGAGCGCCCCATTCAGCCGCGAGCTCCTCGTTGAGGAAGCCCTCAAGCTCTTCGCTGTGAGCGGGGATCTGATTCGGGCGGAGCTCAAGGTTCGAAAGCTTTGCAAGTGCGGGTCCGAGAGCACTTATGAACTCGGTCTTCATCGTGGATTCGATGGTTTCTTTGCTGAAGCTGTCAGATACGTTGCCTGCAAGGGACGTATAGAACTTAAGCGGGTCGGTCAGGCGGTATGTGTAGATACCGTTGCAGCGAAGGGAAACGTCAACGTCAAATCCGATGCGTGAGTCAACAACGCGGAACGCGATAGGAGTTGCAGTTCCAAACTTATTGTCTACGATCTCCTTGGTGTTAACGTAGTAAATTCTTTGATCCTTACCGGTGTCGCCGCCGTAGGTGAATCGCTTGCCGATAGTCTTGAAGGTTTCAATTATCGACTCGCCGAGCTTGCCTGCGAAGATTGAGGGCTCGGTCGAACTGTCGTATGTAAATTCGCCGGGCTCTGCGCAGACCTCAACGATCTTGCCCTGCTCAACGATTATCATACACTGACCGTCAGCAACGGCTATGCCCGAACCGCTTGAGATGATATTGTCCTCTGCCTTGGTGTTGGATGAGCGTCCGCCGACACGTTTTTCGCCCTTGACCATAAGTATGTCGTTAGGAATAGCCTCACAGTAGAAAAATTCCTTCCACTGATCGGCGAGAGTGCCGCCGAGTGCGCCAATGCCTGCTTTAATAAGTCCCATGGTAAATACCTCCGTTATATACGCGGCAATAGCCGCTTATTTAATTTAAGTATATCATATTTTATCTGCAACTGCAAGAAAAACAGAGAAAAATTTTGATAATCACCTGCGAAAGTGAAAAAACTGCAAAAATTTAAGCACAACTATGGACATACGTAAATATTTGTGATATAATAATATAATGAATTATTATGGGGTATTGTCGCCATATGCAAAGAAAGCGAGGTGCGGACATTGGACGAAAATAATAAAACGGCGGCTCCGGACGGTGCAGATGAGCCTAAAAAGCGCCTTTCAACGCCGGTGCAGGTCGTTTTTCTCGTGACGGTGCTCGTGCTGACCCTTTTGTATGCGAGCGGTCTTACCGGTATTATCGGATACGCGCTCGTGCTCGTTGCGGTAGCAATGAACGTGTTGCTTGCATTTGAGTTTGAAAAATCCAAGGCAAAGCTTTTCGTTTTGCTTTTTGTGAACCTTATTCCGTTTGTGGCAGCGGGCGTGTATTTTCAGTCGCTCCCACTTTCGCTTGGCGCACTTTATCCGCTTATGATGGCTCTGCCTATATGGCTGACGGTACGTATGGGATACGGTCGCGCGGCGTCGATTGCGTTTACGGCAATATGTGCGATGCTCGTTTGGTGTGCAAGCTTTGCAGGCGTGCTTATCGCCGAGCTCGGCTCCTTTAACGCGCAAACCCTCGGTGCGTTGCTTGATGCTACGCTTGATCCGTATATTGAATATATAAAAAGCCTTTTCGAGAGCGAAGACGTCGCACAGGTTATTAAGCTTACCGCAGCGGATCTTGATATGATCAGGTACTACTTCAAAACGATGTTTTTCGGCTCCGTAGCAGTTGTGATGATAATATGGTCGTACCTTGCAACGCTTGCGGTTCGGTTGATAGCGGCTGTATTCGGTGTTTCGCACAGAATTCCGCGCGGATACCGTGTCGGAGTTCGCGCTATGATTACCGGTGACGGCCCCAAGGTAGAGATTTTTCGAGAAGAGGTTGTCTGGCGCGTGCAGCTCGACAATATAACCGTAGCCGTGTACGTTATATCGTATATCATATCGGTGCTTTCCGCGCCGAAGGGCGGAGTGGCACTTACCGCTTATTCCGTTGCCGTAAACCTTATTCTGATACTCTCGCCGGGCTTCTTTTACTGCGGCGCAAGAGATATTATATTAAGCTTCCGCGGTAAATCCGTATCCGGCAAATTCGGCCGCATTGCCGCAATAATCGCAGTTGTGCTTGCAATCATCTCCCCTGCGTCTGTTGTACTTATCTTTTCGGCACTTGGTGTTGCCGTGACGGTTCGTGAGAACAGAGCGCAAAGAAGTATACAAAAATCAGGAAAGGAATAGGTGCAAATGAAAAATACACACGAAAAAAAGCCTCGCAGATATTCTGTACGTGTAGTCATTACTCTTATCATAGCGGCACTTTTCTTTGGTATATATGCGCTTATCACACACTTTTCAAATCTTGACTCACTTGTAGTCGGAGCGGTTATGCTCGTACTCCTTTTCGTGTCGGAGCTTATTGCGCTGAAAATATATAAGATCGTCAATTTCAAAATCGACGATCCCGACGACGACAAGCATTCCCCGATACTCGGCAACATCACGCTTGATTTTATTCTTCGCCTCTACTTACCCGTTGTGATATGCGACGAGGGTGGAAAGATAATCTGGTACAATAATGCCTTCACGAAGGTGGCCAATCCGCGAGAGGTGCTTTACACCAAGTATATCGACAATCTCGCTGACGTTACCGTTGATGAAATTTTAAGCGACACGCAGTCGAACATTGACGACACCGAAGCGAGTGATGGCGTTGAAACCGTCGCGTACGACAGAGTTTTCCGAATTAAAGGATATAAGATCGCGGCGCAGGGCAAGGACTATATCATCACCGTCTGGAACGAGCGTACGGAGATGAGTCAGCTCGCAAAGCGTCTTGCCGATGAGGAAACCGTTATCGCGTACGTTATGATAGATAACCTTGACGAGTTGATGCAGTTCGTTCAGGAAAAGTACCGCAGCGCGGCGGCGGAGGTCGAGGGCATACTCAAGGAGTGGGCTGACTCGGTCGGCGGTATCTTAAAGGAGTACGAGCGCGACAAGTTTATATTCCTTTTTGAGTCGCGCTATCTCGATGAATTTATCGCAAACAAGTTCGACGTGCTTGACCGCATCCGTGAGGTGCGTATAGGTGAGGGCAGTATGCCCGTGACCGTTTCTATCGGTATTTCTCGCGTGAAGGGCTCGCTTGCCGACAGAGATCGCGATGCGCACGCTTCGCTTGACCTTGCACTTCAGCGAGGCGGCGACCAGGTCGTTGTTAAAAACGCGCACAACACCGAGTTTTTCGGCGGCCGCACAAAGACTGTTCAGAAGCGTACGAAGGTGCGTGCGAGAGTTATCGCAAATCAGCTTTCGCTTGAGATGGCGAAATCGAGCAACGTGCTGATTATGGGACACAAAAATCCCGATTACGACTCAATCGGCGCTTGTGTGGGTATCGCAAGACTTGCGATGTTCTGCGGCGTCAAGGCGAATATCGTTGTTAACCGCGAGCACGATAATATAAAGAACGCGATCTCGAGAGTTGCTACGCTTCCCGAGTACGCAGACATTTTCGTCGACAGTATAACGGGTCAGGATATGATAACGTCGAGCACGCTTCTCGTTATCGTTGACGTAAACAATCCCGCACAGTACGAATCCGGCGACATTGCCGATAATGTTGCATCGGTGGCTATCATTGACCATCACCGTAAAACGGCGGAGTTTAAGCACGAGCCTATCATTTCGTATATCGAGCCGTCGGCTTCGTCGGCTTGTGAGCTTGTTTCGGAGATGCTCGAGCAGGCGCTCACCATAGGCGACCTTCATCGCGAGGAGGCGGACGTGCTTTATGCAGGTATGCTTCTCGACACAAAGCAGTTTTCGAGGAATACCGGCGTTCGAACCTTCAGCGCGGCGCTCTACCTGCGCTCCGAGGGAGCAAATCCGACCGAGGTTGAGAAATTCTTTAAGTCAAACCTTGACGACTTTATGCGTGAGGCGAAGTTCTCAATGAACGTTATCACCTACCGCCAGATGTTCGCGATTTCTATGAGTGACAGCGACGGCAACTTTGCTGACAGAATAGCGGCGGCGAAGGCGGCGGATAAGCTGCTTTCCGTATCGGGCGTTATGGCGAGCTTTGCGCTTGTTGAGGTTGAGGGCAGCGTGCATATTTCCGCACGTTCGGCAGGCAACATCAACGTACAGCTCATACTTGAAAAAATTGGCGGCGGCGGTTACTATGAGGCGGCCGGCGCACTGCTCAAGGATATGTCTATGACTGCGGCGCTCACGAGCCTTAAGGAAGCAATCGACGATTATATGACACAAAACTGATACACGTTAGTAAAGGAGATACACAAATGAAAGTAGTATTAACACAGGACGTAAAATCTCAGGGCAAGAAGGGACAGCTCATCGACGTATCCGACGGATACGCTCGCAACTTCCTTATCCCCAAGGGCCTTGCAATTATCGCTGACAATAAGGCGCTCAACGAAATCAAGGGACGCGAGGCGTCCGAGGCTCACAAGAAGGCAGTTGAGCTCCAGAATGCAAAGGATACCGCTGCAAAGCTTGAGGGCGTTATCGTTAAATTCAAGGGTAAGGCAGGTGCCGACGGCAGACTTTACGGCTCTGTAACCACCAAGGATATTGCAGAAGAGCTTGCAAAACAGTTCGACATTACCGTTGACAAGCGTAAGATTCAGCTTGCAGACGCACTTAAGACCTTCGGAACTCACACCGTGGACGTTAAGCTCCACGCAGAGGTTATGGGCAAGATCAACGTTCTTGTCAGCGAAGATAAGTAATTATGGCAGAAAATAGTTTTGGACGAAAGCTTCCGTTTTCGCTTGATGCGGAGCAATCGGTGCTCGGCTCGATACTTATCGATCCTACGTGCTTCGATTTGATTGCGGGAATGCTGAAGAGTGAGGATTTCTACCTTGACGAGCATATGCAGATATATCTCGCAATGCAGGACCTCTATCTAAAAAACCGCGATATTGATATAGTCACACTCATCGACTCTCTCGTTCATCGCGGAGTTTACGACGAGCAGAACAGCCGCGCGTATATTAAGCTTATCGCGGACGTTGTTCCGTCTGCGGCAAACGTAGCGGACTATGCGCGTATAGTCAAGGATAAGAGCTTGCTTCGCAGTCTTATCTCTGCATCGGAGGAAATATCCGAGTCCGCGTACAGCGCCGAGGATGAGGTTATGCACATTCTCGGTAATGCGGAGCAGAAAATATTTGCTATTGCAGAGGGAAATGACCAAAAAGGTTTTACCCACATTCGCGAGGTTCTCGTTGAAACCTACGATCATCTGCATCAGCTTCAGACCAATCGCGCGGAAACGCTCGGTACACCGACGGGCTTTGCGGACCTTGATAAAACACTCGTTGGTATGGGTAAGAGTGACCTTATTATCGTAGGCGCACGCCCCGGCGTAGGTAAGACCTCGTTTACGCTGAATATTGCGTCGAACGTTGCAAAGGAAAGCAAAAAAGCGGTATGTATTTTCTCTCTTGAAATGTCGGCGGGCCAGCTTGTTTCGCGTATGCTTTCGAGTGAGGCGCTTGTTGACAGCTATCATATTCGCTCCGGCGAGCTTAACGACGAGGAGTGGTCAAAGCTTGCGCACGCGTCCGCTAACCTTTCCGAGTGCGACATTTATATCGACGATACCACCGGCATTACAGCGACGGGTATGAAGTCGAAGCTTCGCCGTGTGAAAAATCTCGGCCTCGTTATAATCGACTACCTGCAGCTTATGCAGTCGGACCGTAAGATAGACAACCGCGTGCAGGAGGTCAGCGATATTTCGCGCAGCTTGAAGCTTCTTGCTAAAGAGCTACAGGTGCCTGTAATATGCTGTGCACAGCTTTCGCGTAACCCCGAATCGAGAAAGGGTAAGGATGCTGCACCTATGCTCTCCGACCTTCGTGACTCGGGTGCTATCGAGCAGGATGCGGACATTATTATGTTCCTCTCGCGCGACTATTATCAGAACGATCCCGAAAAGCAGAACGTTGCAGACGTTCACGTCGCAAAGAACCGTCACGGCTCAACGGGTAAGATCCCGATGGGTTGGTTCGGACAGTTCACGAAGTTTACCTCGCTCGCACCTGACGGCACGGTCGAGGAACCTAAATAAGAATGGACAAAAAACAAAACCTGCTCGGTGCACTTGACGCGTACAGTATGCTTGACACTCAAAAGGGCGTCCTCGTCGGGTACTCGGGAGGAGCAGACTCTACCGCGATGCTGTCGCTTTTAAAGCCCATCTGCGACAAGCGCGGGATATACCTGCACGCTATGCATATCCACCACGGTATCCGTGGCGAGGAGGCTGACCGCGATGCGCGCTTTTGTGAGGGCTTTTGCGAGCGCATTGGCATCGATTTTACGCTTGTGTCTGCCGATATTCCGCACATTGCCAAAGAAAGCGGACGCGGAGTTGAGGAAACAGCCCGCGAGTTCAGATACGATGCATTTATAAAAAAAGTGCGCTCCGACGAGCGTCTTTCCTGCATCGCCACCGCGCACAATGCGAACGATAACGCGGAAACGGTTATATTCAACCTCGCGAGAGGAAGCGGCATTACCGGCGTGTCGGGCATCGCGCCGATACGCCTACTCGGCGGTATCGCCGTTATACGGCCGCTGCTTTATGCCGCAAAAAGCGACATCGTTGGATATTGTGAGCAAAACGGCATAGAATATATATTTAACAGCACAAATAACGATACGGCGTATACGCGTAACTATATCCGTCACGAGATAATGCCGAAGCTTGAGCGGCTTAATCCGTCGTTCCTGTCAGCCGCAACACGTATGACGGAGAATTTGCGAACGGACACGGAGTGCCTTGACGCTATGGCTAAAAGGTTTGTCGCGGATAACGTAAAAGATGACAAAATCGACGCCGCGGTGCTTGCGCACACGGATAAAGCGATCGCCTCGCGCGTTGTTTATTCTATGTTTTCGCGTGTGAGCGGCAAAACGCTTGAGCGAGTCCACGTTGATGCGGTGCTTCGGCTTGCCGAAAATTACCGCGAGGGCGCGAGCTTGTCGCTTGTGGGCGGGGTGCGTGCCGTGTATGAGGGCGGACAGCTTTATTTTACTACCGAAGAGCCTTCAAGGGCGAGCGAATTTGAGCATGCGCTTGTTGAGGGTTTAAACCGATTTGACGAGGGCTTTGCGGTGGTCGTCGCGAAGGGTAGCATATCGAAAGAGGATTTACAAAAATATAACGAAACCCTTGAAAATATTTACAAATTATCAATACACACTCGTATAAGTTTTGATAAAATAAATCATACGCTGTTCGTACGCTCTCGCCGCGACGGCGACGCTTACGTATACGGCGGCATGACGAGAAAACTCAAAAAGTTATACAACGACCGCTCCTACAGCGCAAAAAAACGTGCCGCAACCCCCATATTCTCCGATGCTCAGGGCATCGTCTGGGTGCCGGGGTTCCCGGTTGCCGACAGAGTAAAATCGGGTGCGGATAAGGCGGACGTAATTTATTATTATAACGGAGAAGAATAATGACTAACGACATTAAAAGCATACTGATAAGTGAAGCCGAGTGTCAGGAAATAGTAACCCGTATAGCCGATCAGGTGAGCGAGGATTATAAGGGCAAGCGTCTTTTGCTGGTTTGTATTCTCAAGGGCTCGGTCGTATTTATGGGCGACCTTATGAAGAAAATAAAGATACCCGTTGAGATAGACTTTATGAAGGTTTCCTCGTATGGAGCCGGCTCCAAAACCACCGGTAGCGTAAATATTCTGCTCGACCTTCACAGAAAGGATCTCGACAGTGTGGATATACTCATAGTCGAGGATATTATCGACAGCGGAAAAACGCTTTCGCATCTTACGAAATACCTTGCACTCAAGGGTGCAAAAAGTGTTAAGACCGTTACTATGCTTGACAAGCCCGACCGCCGTGAGGTTGAGTTCACTCCGGACTACTGCGGACGCGTCATACCTGATGAGTTTGTTGTCGGCTACGGTCTTGACTATGCGGAAAAATACAGGGCATTGCCTTACATAGGCATTCTGAAGCCCGAGGTTTACGAAAAGTAAGCGAAAGGCGATCATATTTAGAAGGAGTCCCTTTGGGAGTAGTAAGTAATGAAGAAATCAAACCGTAAAATTCTGATCTTTTACGCAGTTCTTATCGGTGTAATATTTATCTCTACGGCGGCGCTTTTCAGCACACAGCCCGGCGAGGAGGTAATCTACAGCGATATTGACAAGCTCTTTTACGAGCAGCAGGTAAAGGCATTTGAAATTGACAAAAACAATAATCTGACTATCGAAAAGCAGGACGGAAAAATAGTATCCTTCACCCTGCGCGACCTCGATCTTTTCTGGGGGCAGTTCGGCGAAACGATAGAAGAACAGCTTCACGACGGAATTATCGAGTCGTATAATATCGCGGAGCCGCAGGTCATTCCGTGGTGGGTTAGCCTGATGCCGTATCTTATCGTGGTCGTTCTGTTCGTGGTGTTCTGGATATTTATCGTAAACCAGACTGCGGGCGGTAAAGGCGGCAAGGTCGGCGGCTTCGGCAAGGCTCGCGCAAAGCTTGGCTCGGACGAAAAGAAAAAGGTGTTCTTTAAGGACGTTGCCGGTGCTGACGAGGAAAAGGCGGAGCTTCAGGAGGTCGTTGAGTTCCTTCGCGATCCCGCGAAATTTACAAAGCTTGGTGCACATATTCCTCACGGCGTACTGCTCGTAGGCCCTCCCGGTACAGGTAAGACCTTACTTGCGAAGGCTGTTGCAGGCGAGGCAGGTGTACCGTTCTACTCTATCTCGGGCTCGGATTTCGTTGAAATGTACGTCGGTGTCGGCGCATCGCGTGTACGCGATCTGTTTGACACCGCGAAGAAGAACCCTGCGAGCATCATATTTATAGACGAGATCGACGCCGTCGGACGTCACCGTGGCGCAGGTCTTGGCGGAGGCCACGACGAGCGTGAGCAGACGTTAAATCAGCTTCTCGTTGAAATGGACGGCTTTGGCGGTAACGATGGTGTTATCGTTATGGCGGCGACTAATCGCCCCGATATACTCGATACGGCGCTTCTCCATACGGGACTCTTTGACCGTCAGATAACCGTAAACTACCCCGATCAGAAGGGTAGAGAGGAAATTCTCAAGGTTCACGCGAAGGGTAAGCCCTTCGAGGCAGAGGTAGACCTTGCGACGCTCGCAAAGACTACCGTTGGTTTCACGGGTGCAGACCTTGAAAATCTTCTTAACGAGGCGGCACTTCTT
>JAZSJI010000126.1:0-3417 GCA_045534235.1 Candidatus Flemingiibacterium sp.
GCTTGCGCCTGCAACGACCTTGCTGTCGCGTGACAACGGTGCGCTTTCCGTAGTCTTTTGCGGCTCGCCCACGGCCGCGTTCAACTACGTTGAAGGCTTCGCGTTCCTTAACGAAACGAGAAAAAAGCAGTTTGTTGATATCCTTAAGCGTGCCGGTGCACTTCCGATATACGCGGTAGGCGACGAGGAGATATGTCTGCGTGCAGACTACGTTGAGGACGGCAGACTCCTAGCGGCGATCTACTCGCTCGGAATGGACCCGATAGAGAAGGCTACGCTTTATCTCGAAAATGTGCCCACCGAGATCAAGGCGCTTACGCCCGACGGTGACGAGGTGCCCGTAGCGTTTGAGGCGCTCGGCGACGGCGTATACGCTATCGACAAGCGAGTCGAGATACTCGATCCCGTATTACTGTTGATTAAATAATCAAAATCCCCGCACTCGTTACGAGTGCGGGGAAATTTTATTTGTTCAGTAGCTTTGAAATGTCGGAAAGACATTTTACCGCAGTTTTGATTATCGGATTGTGCTGCTGCTTTTTTGAATACATAATACCGAGCCTTCTTTCGATAGGCGGATTGAGGGGGACTTGGCGGATGCCCTTTTCGCCTGAATTAACCGAAAGACGCGGTAATATCGTTATTCCCATTTTCTGCTTTACCATCTCGATAACGGAGCTGTCATCGGCGGATTCGAGGTGTATTATGCTCTCGAAATTGTCATTTGCCACGTAAGCTGAAATGGTTTTGTCGTTTACGAGAATGAATTTTTCGTTATGCTTTTTCTCGCGCTCGAATATCTCGCCGCACTCATATCCGTCGTATACGACCGCCGTGTAGGTGTCCTTGAGTATCTCTTTCCAGACGTAATCCTTCGAGGTGACGTGCTCGCCGATAAAAAGATCGGCCACGCCGAGATACGGCCTTAGTCGGTCGGCAACGATTATGTTGATCCTTGCCTCGGGATGCGCTTGGCTTACGGCCCTTGTGAGATGCGGCAGAAGCGATTTCGTAAGGCTCGGATAGGCAACGACGGTGATCTGCTTGTCGCGAAGTGCCAACGAGTGGAGCTGGTTTTTTATATCTACGAGCTCCTTTAGCTTTGAAAGCATTTCTTCCTTGCCCTCGGCAAGAGAGATTCCCGTGTTCGTGCGGGCGACGAGTGTCGTGCCGAGCTCGGATTCGATGCCGTTTATTATATGCGTGAATGCCGACGGAGTGTAGGAGTATTCCTGTGCCGCCTTGCTCATGGAGCCGAGCTCCAGCGCGCGGAGCAGCATTTCTATTTTCGTTATATCCATATTACCTCCGCGTGTTGAAAATTTTTCACAGCACTATTATAACTCTGATATTCCATAAAGTCAATAGCGGTGCTATAATTTTCTTGTGATTTTACCAAGAATGGTGGGATATTCTAATGACTAAAACTAAAAGGACACGCGAATTTGACGTTACGAGCGGACCTATTGTCAGAAAAATGTTGGCTTTTGCGCTTCCGCTTATGCTTACGGGTGTTGTACAACACTCCTTCAGCGCGATAGATAAGCTGATCGTCGGCAGATACGTTGGCGGCGACGCGCTTGGCGGTGTGGCGGTCACAAGCTCGATTATTACGCTTATAGTATGCCTTTTCAACGGACTTGCCTCCGGCTCGTCGGTGTGTATCTCACATTCTATCGGAATGTGCGATGAAAAGGGAACCAGGGAGCTTACGCATACGGCACTCAGTATCGCCGTTTTCGGCGGAATCTTTATGGGCCTTTTCGGGATAATCTTTTCCCGTCCGCTCCTTGATTTGATAGGCACGCCCAATGACCTTATGGGATACGCGCTTGTCTATATCAGAATATATTTCGCAGGTGCGCCGTTTTTACTGCTTTTAAATTACGGCAACGCGATACTCCGCGCGACCGGCGACACGAAGCATCCGATGTTATTCGTAATGATTGGCGGCGGCACGAAAATATTGCTCGGATTTGTCTTTGTTGCAATATTCGGAATGGACGCTGACGGCGTTGCGCTCTCGACGGTAATATCGAATTTTCTGGCGTGCGCGCTTTGCGTCGGTACGCTTATGCGCCTCGACGGATGGTGCAAGGTCACTCTGAATAAGCTCAAAATCAATTTCGGAAAGTTAAAAAGCATTTTCGGGCTTGGAATCCCTGCGGGCATACAGTCTGCGGTTTACGGACTGTCGGCAACCGTGATGCAGTCTTCGATCAATCTGTTCGATCCGTCTGCTATCTCGGGAAACGGTGCGTCGGCGAGTATAGAATCGTACGCCGAAACCATATCCGATAGTATCGGCAGTGCGGCGATGACCTTCTCTGCGCAGAATATGGGCGCACGAAAATATAAACGAGTTAAGAGCGTCTTTATAAAGGCGTGCGTTCTTGCCGCTTTGATTACCGTTGCCTTTTCTGCGGTTACGATACCGCTTCGCGAGCTTCTTATCGGGTGCTTTATCCCCGACGATCCCGTGGCGGTTGCGTACGGCGCACAGCGGTATTTATGGATAATTTCGCTGCAATTTTTAAGCTCGCTGATGTCCGTTGCGCTTATCGCGCTTCGCGGAATGGGTCGCTCCTTTAGCGGTATGCTTGCTGCGCTTATCGGTACCTGCGCAACGCGAATTCTGTGGGTAATGACGGTGTTTCAAGCTATCCCGGAGCTTGAAACGCTTTACGCCGTCTACCCCGTATCGTGGGTGTTGACGTTCGGAATCTGTCTTTGCATTTTTATTTACACGTATCGCAAGCTGATTCGTGAGGAACGCGCGGAGGCGAAAGAGGCTTTATAAATAAAAATAGGGTGGCACCCGTGGGTGCCACCCTTACTGTTTTTATCTTATTTTACCTTGGGAAGGCTTGCGGCTGCGATGGACTGACCTACGCGGCGGCTGCTTTCGTCGGGGAGATGAATGGTGATCTTCTTTGCAAGCTCGGGGAATTCCTCGCGCAGTACCTTTTCGGCAGTCTTGTGAAGAATGCTTCCGCCCTCGCCCGAGGATACGCGGCCCATAAGCAGAACGTGCTTGATATCGTAGAAGAGCGCATAGTATGCAACTGCATAACCGAAGTATGCGCCGATAGTTTCGTAAATCTTTGCGGCACGCTCATCGCCCTGTGCCATAAGTCCCTGAACTACCTTGAGCTTTTCTGCGGGGGAAGCGCTCTCGTCAAGCGCGATGCCCGCCGCGGGAGCAAGCTTGATAACTGCGTCCTGCGAGAAGTACTTAACGCCGCAGCCGTAGTCGCCCGACCACTCGTCAAGCATAGCGTTCTTGTTGAAGTCAGGGGGAGCGAATGCAAGCTCGTTGAGCCAGCCCGTGATGTTGCCGTCCATATCCACGTAGCCCGCAGCCTCGCTCGTGCCCATTGCCACGCCGAGAACGCCGTTGTCCTCTAAGTTCATGGC
>JAZSJI010000021.1:0-7742 GCA_045534235.1 Candidatus Flemingiibacterium sp.
AAGGGCTTCCAGAACACGCCCCAGAGATGCAAGGCTTGCCGCGACGCTAAGAAGAACGCAGGAAAGCCCCAGAGAGAGCTCTTTACTACCACCTGTGCAAGATGCGGTAAGGAAGCAAAGGTTCCTTTCCAGCCCAGCAACGACAGACCTGTATATTGCAGCGAGTGCTATGCTGAAATGAAGCAGCAGTAATTGCGTGATTTCACGTCGGAAATAGGAGATGCCGAAAGGTATCTCCCTATTTTTTTGCCGATTTTGATACCGCCAAAAAAATCGTTTAATTTTTTAAAAAAAGTTTGTAAAAAGGTATGTACAAACGCGCGAAAGTGTGTTATAATATATTATAATTATTATACAATAGGGTAATTGTGCGCAAATGCAGAGCGCAAACTACCGGATAAGGGAAATATGTATAAGAAAAATTACGGTGGCCGTGATAAGAATTTTTCAAAGCACGGCAGAGATGAATATAAAAAACGCGAGCGTCAGAGCTTCGAGGACGAGCGCGAGTACGACGGTGACGAGGCTGCTTCAAATGCGGTCGGCGGCAGAAACGCCGTTCTTGAGCTTCTCAAATCGGGACGCGCGATAGACAAGCTTTTTGTCAGAAAAGGTGATAGAGAGGGCTCGATAACTCTTATCGTTGCCGAGGCAATAAAACGCGGCATACCCGTTATCGAGGTTGAAAAGGCGAAGATAGACGCACTCGGCGGCGGTGTGAACCACCAGGGCGTCGTTGCTATGGCGGCGGCAAAGGAGTACGTAAGCATCGACGAGATACTCGCTGTTGCCGCAGAGCGTGGTGAGAAGCCGCTCATCGTTATCGCGGACGAGATTGCCGATCCCCATAATCTCGGTGCTATCATACGCTGTGCCGAGGGCGCAGGCGCACACGGACTTATAATTCCGAAGCGCCGTTCGAGCGGACTTACGGCTGTGGTAGAAAAGTCGTCGGCAGGCGCACTCGAGCATCTCGCGATCGCAAAGGTTCCAAACCTTGCGGCGGCTATAGACGAGCTGAAGGAAAAGGGCGTGTGGGTGTACGGTGCGGAGGCGGATGGTGCTTCTTACTACGACACCAAGTTTGACAGCGCAACGGCGATAGTCGTCGGCAGCGAGGGCGCGGGTATATCGCGTCTGATACGAGAAAAATGTGATTTTATGATCTCCATACCTATGTACGGCAAGGTCAACTCCTTCAACGTTTCCTGTGCTACGGCGGTTATCCTCTGTGAGGCCGCAAGACAGATGCGTGGAAAATGAATACTTTGAGAAAGGAACGATAAGATGCACGACGATAGAAATTCGGCAGATAAAAGAGCACAGCTAAACGCAGATGATTTGCTTGCTCGCCTGAAACAGAGTTATGACGAAGCTGCTGTGAGCGGTGATAATACCGCCGGCACTGCTAAAGAACCACGCACAGAGGCAAAGCACGCTGAAGCATTGAAGATTGACGATACGGTGTACGAGAATGCGGAGAAAACGCTTCGCGAGTCCGAGGCGATAAATGCTTCCGACGACTCCGACCTCGACGTTGATGAGCTTATTGATATGTACATTACCAAGCCTCGCGCAGAGCGTGAGGCAGAGGCTACTGCTAACGCAGGTGATGCGGCAGAGCAGCCTGTTGTGGCTGACGAGGCCGACGAGCTTGGCGATACTCACGAGTTTGGCGGTGCGGCGGACGAGTCCGATGAGCCTTTCGTGCAGATGTCCTTTGACGAGGTTGCTGCCGAGATCGCAGACGCCGAGCCTGACGTGCCTGCAACCCTTGATACGGACGCGCTTCTTGACGACGCGATGTTCGTTGTTCCCGAGGAGGCTTCTTTGGAGGAGGTCGAGGAAGAGGTAGCGGAAGAGCCTTTCGAAGAAATCGCCGAGGAAGCTGCCGAGGAAGTTTTTGAGGACGACGGCGATATGAAGCTCGCGGAGCCGATCGTGTACGACGACGAGCCTGCCGAGTATGCAGACGAGGACGAAATTGACACACAGACGACAGCTGTGTTTGATATTTCCAAGATTCGCGAGATGGCGGCAACGAGCGACGATGACGAGCTTGGCCGCGCGATAGACGAGGC
This sequence comes from Candidatus Flemingiibacterium sp., assembly GCA_045534235.1. Taxonomy (GTDB): domain Bacteria; phylum Bacillota; class Clostridia; order Oscillospirales; family CAG-272; genus Flemingiibacterium. Next base: position 2,082 of record JAZSJI010000021.1, read on the forward strand.
GTTTGCCGAGTCGGCAACGGAGGTGTTTACGCCCGTGAGCGAGGCGGATCTCGCAAACGCAGACATAAGCCAGACGTACGGAAATGCGGACGATACGGAGGTCGATCAGACCGACCTTCACATAATGCTCGCGTTCGGTATGGAGGAGCAGCTTAAGCAGGCTGTCGGCGAGGAGGGTGCGACAAAGCTTGAGGAGGACGTTATCCAAAAGCACGAGATGACCGCACAGATTCCCGTCATTGAAGAACAGATCGAGTACACGAGCCGTGAGCAGAACAATGAGATCATGGCAAAGTACGAGTCGAAATACAAGTCGCTTCTTATACGCATTGCGGCAGCGGCGGCACTTCTTGTGGCGGTATTCATTATCGAAAACTTCTCGATATTCGGCCTTACGCTTCCGGCGTTTATGCGCCCTACATCGTATCCGATAGTTTACGCTATGATAGACCTGCAGCTCGTGGTATTCTCGGGTGTGCTCGTATACAGACAGCTCATCGAGGCGTATAACGGTATTCTCAAAAAGAGAATGACTCCCGAAACGCTTACGGCGCTTATGCTTGCGCTTTCGATCGTATATTCGCTTATTGCCGGCTTCATTGCCCCCACAAACGGATTTGCAATGTACAATCTTCCCGTGGTATTCACGGTGCTCGCATCGCTCGTTTACGAGTTTATGAACTTAAAGCGCGATATGTTCGGCTTTAACGTGGTGGCGTCCAAGAAGAAAAAATTTGCGGTAAGCCCCGTGTCCGATGAAACGGATTCGCTTGAGCGCGAGGTGTTCGGCGAGTACGTTCCCGACGATGCACAGATCGTACGCGTTGGAAAGACGGATTTCGTTGACGGATTCTTTGAGAGATGCGTAGGTCGCAAGCCTGCAAGACCGATAATCGGCATTCTTCTTCCTGCAATGCTTTTGCTTGCACTCGTGTTTATCGTAGTCGGCGCGATCGGCGGCGGCGTGTACGGCGCGCTTACTTCGGCGTTCCTTACTATCGGCTTCTGTGCTCCGCTGACTATCTTTACGGTATACAGCTATCCCTTCTACAAGGCGTCGAAGGACGCTTTCGAGAATGAAAGCGCGATACTCGGCGAGACCTCGATTGAGGAATATTCCGCGTCTTCGATAATTTCCTTTGAGGACAAGGAGGTCTTCCCGTCGCGCGGTACCAAGGTCACGAGCATCAAGGTGTTCGGACAAAACCGCATCGACGAGATCGTTTACAATCTCGCAAGCGCGTTTGCCAAGGTGGACGGACCGCTTGCTGATGTGTTCGCGCAGGCGACGCAGGACATAGGCTGCTCCGATGACGTTGAGCTTATCGAGGTCGACGAGGACGGCTTTACCGTAACGGTTGACGGCGAGATGGTTTACATCGGCAAGGCGTCCTATATGGAGAAGAAGGATTACGAGCCGCCGTTTGACAATGAGGCTCGCAGACAGGACCCGAACTCGGCGCTCGGTATTCTCTACGCCGCATTTGGCGGACAGCTTGCGGCGAAGATGTACGTTCAGTACACTATCGACGGCGAGTTTGAAAAGGTGCTCGCGCAGCTTTACAGAACGGGTATGTGTGTTGGCATCAAGTCCTTCGATCCGAATATCGACGATATGCTTCTTGCCAAAAAGATACACGCTATCAAATATCCCGTTAAGGTCATCAGAGCGAGAACGGTTGAGGATATTCCTCACACGGTTGAGCGCTGTGAGAGCGGCGTCGTTTCGAAGCGCTCCGTTAAAGCGCTGCTTCGTACGGTTGCTCTTTGCGAGAGAGTAAGCTCGGTCATCAAGACGAACCTTATAATCGGTATGCTCGCGATGATAATCGGCGTTATCGTTATGGTATTCGTAAGCGCACTCGGCGCAACAGCGATGCCATCGGTATACGCGCTTCTGTACCAGCTCTTCTGGATGGTACCCGTGGTGCTCATTTCGAGATTTTTAGTTTAAAGTAATGGGACGCCGCAAATGCGGCGTCCCAACTATTTAGTAAAAGGTAAATAACATTATGGAAAACATTACACCAAAGGCCGCGGCGGAGCGTGTGCTCAAGCGTGTGGCAAAGCCCGGACGTTATACGGGCGGCGAATATGGTCAGATAATCAAAGATAAAAGTAAAATTCGCGCGAGATTTGCGTTCTGCTTCCCGGATACTTACGAGATAGGTATGTCAAATCTCGGACTTCGCATACTCTACGGCGCGATAAATGCCCACCCCGATCTTTGGTGCGAGCGCACGTACACGCCGTGGGTGGATATGGAAGCCGAGATGCGCAAATATAATATTCCGCTCTACGCACACGAAAGCGGCGACGCACTCCGCGACTTCGACTTCGTCGGCTTTACGCTTCAGTACGAGATGTGCTACACGAACGTGCTGAATACGCTCGAACTTGCGGGCATACCGCTTCTCTCGAGTGAGCGCGACGACACTATGCCTATAATCATCGGCGGCGGCCCCTGCTCGTACAACGCCGAGCCCATCGCGGATTTCTTCGACATATTCTCTATAGGAGAGGGCGAGGAAGCACTTCCCCAGATAATGCATCTCCTCGCCGATATGAAGGATGCCGGCACATACACACGCGAGGCGTTTTTGCACGAGGCGGCAAAGCTTGGCGGCTTCTACGTTCCCTCGCTCTACGAGGTTTCGTATAACGAGGACGGCACGATAGCGGCATATACGCCGAAGTACGACGATATTCCGACAAGCGTCACCAAGCGCATCATCAAGGACATGGACACGGCGTATTTTCCCGATAAATTCGTCATGCCGTACATCGAAACGGTGCACGACCGTATTATGCTCGAGGTTTACCGCGGCTGTATACGCGGCTGCCGCTTCTGTCAGGCAGGCATGGTATACCGTCCGATACGCGAAAAGTCGGTCGAGGTGCTCGACCGTCAGGCGCGCGCACTTCGTGAAAGTACGGGTTATGATGAAATCTCACTCTCCTCGCTCTCGATAAGCGACTATTCCGAGATAGACGGCCTCTGCGATACGCTCCTTAAATGGACGGACGCGGCGAAGGTCAATCTTTCGCTCCCGTCGATGCGACTTGATATGTTCACGAAGGAGCTGATGGATAAGATATCCACCGTTCGCTCATCGGGACTTACCTTCGCGCCCGAGGCAGGTACACAGCGTCTTCGCGACGCGATAAACAAGAACGTGACCGAGGAGGACCTTCTTAAGGCGTGCCGCGTTGCGTTCGAGGCAGGCAAAACGCAGGTCAAGCTTTACTTTATGCTCGGTCTGCCCACCGAAACGGATGAGGACATCGAGGGTATCGCCACTTTAGCCAAGCACGTTGTTGACGCGTATTACGATATGTACCGCGGCGTGAAGGGCAGAAAAGCCCCGACGGTTACTATAAGCGTCGCTTGCTTTATCCCGAAGCCGTTCACGGCGTTTCAGTGGGAGGCGCAGGACACGCTTGCCGAGCTTGAGCGCAAGCAGATGCTCCTTCGCTCGAAGATCAACGATCCGAAGATAAAGTACAATTACCACGACGCCAAGACCTCGTTTATCGAGGCGGTGTTCGCGCGCGGCGACCGCAGACTCTCGGCGGCGGTGCTCGAAGCACACCGTCGCGGAATGAAGTTTGACGCGTGGGAGGAGTTTTTCAGCTATGATAATTGGATGGCGGTATTTGATGCGTGCGGCATCGACGCCGACTACTACGCGTGCCGCGAGATAGGAGAGGGTGAGGTACTCCCGTGGGACGTTATCGACTGCGGAGTTGACAAATCCTTCTTACTTCGTGAGCGTCACAACGCGTACGAGTCCAAAACCAACAAAAACTGTGCCGAGGGTTGTACGGCTTGCGGCGCGAATAAGCTTGGAGGTGAGCGCACGTGGTGCAGCCGATGCAAATAAGAGCAAAATTTTATAAGGTCGGAAGCCTTCAGTACATTTCCCACCTCGACCTTATGCGTACAATGACGAGAAATATTACCCGTGCAGGCATACCTGCGTGGTACTCGCAGGGCTTCAATCCGCGCCTTAAGATAACCTTTTCGCTTCCGCTGTCGATAGGCACGCAGAGCGAGTGTGAGTTTTTTGATATAAAGCTCACAGAGGATATGCCGCTTGACGAGGTAAAACGCTGTATCAACGCGGCGCTGACTGATGAGATGCAGATAGTCGACGTGTATCAGAGCGAGCGCAAATTCAGCGACATTATGTGGGCAGAGTACGAGATAAGGATGACCTCGCCGAAGCTGTCTGCAGACGTTGCGGACAGGATGCGCGAGCTTTATACTAATCCTCTTATAATAATGAAGCGTTCCAAGTCGGGCGAAAAGGAAACTGACATTGCGCCGTTTATCGACCTTCGCGAGTGTTCATTTGCGGACGGCTCGATTAGCGTCCGCGCGCTTTTGTCGGCGGACAGCGCAAACTATCTCAATCCCGAATATATCGTCAAATCGGCGAGCGAGAAGCTTGGGGTTACCTTTGATGATCCTTTCTCGGAGTATTATACTATAATGAGAAAAGAAGTTTACCTTGCGGACAAGGTGACGCGCTTCCGTTAAAATATACTGCCAAGGGATAGCGAGTGCGAGGCCTTGATGTGCTCTAAAATGCTCACGAGTATTGCGAGCTGGGAGTTATAGTCGGCGGGGACGTCGAGATAATGTCCGAGCGAGAGTATAGCGCCCTCGACGCGCTCTATGTCGCCTTGACGCGTTGTGAGTGAAATTATGTCGCGGCAGCTTTGCCATTTGCTTGTCAGCTCATCTGTAAGCAGTGCAGAGCTGCCGCGTTGCAGCTTTTCGCAAACGTCGAGCATTTCGTCGATGCGGTTGTCAACGTAAGTGCAGTTGCAGGCGGTAACGGCGAGTACGGCGGACAGTATTATTAAAGCGATTATGAACGAGCGCACGGCTTTTTAATAAGTCCCTCCTTTCCGCAGTCGTCGACTGTAAAGAGAAATACCTCGTCGAGGCTGACACGATGATGTGCCAGCCTTTTTTCGAGCCATTTGCGGTCGTGCCCGAGACGTTTCAGATCGTAGTCACTGATTTTGGTGTCAACGATAATGGCGTGGGCGATGCCCGGCTCGCTCACTTTGAGTGACATATCCTCGGCGGATGGGGGCGCCTCGGCGCGCTTCGGTATTACGGAAAGCTGACCGTTTTGCTCTAGAATGGCGTAATCGACTTGGTTTATGTCCGATATTCCGTTTATGCGAAGCTGACACAAAAGCTCCTCCATACTGATGCGTACGCGGCCTATTTCGTCGAAATCAAGCTTGCCGCGGCGAATGAGTACGCTCGGCTTGCCGTCGAACATAGGCTTGAGCGCGGGTATCTTTGTGACTGCAAAGGAGATTATGACCTCGAGCGAGAGCAGAACGGCTATTGGTATTACTGCAAATGCGAGGGGGATCTGGTCGTCGGTTATGGGCTGCGCGGCAAGCTCGGAGAGAAGAATGGTCGTGATAAGCTCGGAGAGCTGCAGTTCGCCGATCTGACGCTTTCCCATAAGGCGCATCGTGCCAATGAGCAGGGCGTAAACGAGTATAATGCGTATTAAAATGGTAAGCATATGGACACCTCTACCAATAGTGTTTACTCGGCTTTAATGTTTATGCACATTTGCACTAAATGTGCAAAAAAATTAAAAAAGGTGTTGACAAATGAAATTGGGT
>JAZSJI010000057.1:0-3216 GCA_045534235.1 Candidatus Flemingiibacterium sp.
GTTTTAGTGGGGATACAGCCTTCGTTGAGGCAAACGCCGCCATGCGCGCGTTCTGCAATAACCAGGCTGGAAAGTCCGCCTTGAGCTGCACGCTCTGCCGCATTGTAGCCTGCAGGACCGCCGCCGAGAATTATAAGCTCATACATTTTGTCGCCCTCCTAATTATTTAGCAAGCAGGAGCGAGAAATGCTCGAGATTTGCACAAAGATCCTTGAGGAAGCGTGCCGCAGGAGCACCGTCGAGTGCGCGGTGGTCGAAGGTAAGCGACAGACCCATTGCGGGGTATGTAGTACCGTCTGCCTTTACGCGCTGGGTGATAGCGCATACGCCGAGGATTGCAACCTGAGGCGGATTGATAACGGGAGTGAAGCTCTCAACGCCAAGCGAGCCGAGGTTGGTAACGGTGAACGTACCGCCGGACAATTTGTCGGGAGAGATCGAGCCGCCCTGGGTTTCCTTGATAAGAGTCTTTGCGTTTGCGGAAAGCTCTGCAAGGGACAAGGTTTCAGCCGCCATAAGGGTGGGAACCATAAGTCCGCGCTCGGTGTCAACTGCGATGCCGAGGTTCACGTTATCGAAGATACGCATAACGTCGTCAAGCCAGTGAGCGTTGAGGTCCTTATGAGCCATAAGAGTCTTGGCAACAGCATAGAGAACGATATCGTTAAGGGTGATGTTACCCATACCGAGAGCCTCACCGTTTGCCTTGAGGTTCTTTCTGAACGCCATAACCTCGGTTGCATCGAAGGATGCGTTGAGGGTAAGCTGTGCCATATTCGACAGCGAAGCGTGCATCGACTTTGCGATAACCTTTCTGATGTTGGAGATCTTAACGTCGGTGTAGCCGCCGGTGGTCTTAACGGGAGCTACTGCAACTGCTGCCTCTTCTGCTGCTTCCTCTACTACTACGCGCTCGCCTGCGAGGAACTTCTCAACAGCCTCGGTTGTAGTGGTCTTGCCTGCATCGAGAAGCGCGTTTACATCGCGCTCAATGATTCTGCCCATAGGACCGGTTGCAACAGCCTTGGAGAGGTCTGCGCCTGCCTTGAGAGCGAGAAGCTTTGCTCTGGGCGAGATGCGGAGAATATCGCCGGTAGCCTCGGTTGCAGCGGGAGCAGCTACGGGTGCTGCCGCCGGAGCAGCTGCGGGTGCCGCCTCTGCTGCGGGTGCGGGGGCTGCCTCTGCCGCAGGCGCTGCTGCGGGAGCATCCTCCTTCTTGGGAATAAGAGCCGAGATATCCTCTCCTGCGTCGCCGATTATACAAACGACCTCAAGACAGGGTACTTCATCTCCGTCACCTGCAAACACCTCGAGGATGGTGCCTGCTACTGTGGACTTCTCTTCGAAGCTCGACTTGTCCGTCTCGTAGGAGAAAAGCACGTCGTCAACTGCTACCGTGTCGCCTTTTTTCTTGGCCCACTCGGTGATGATACAGCTTTCAACGCTTTGTCCCTGACGAGGCATAATTACTGCGGTTGCCATATTCTTTATTTCCTTTCTGAATAGAATTTACATTAATATAATTTTGATTACTTCGCTACGATAATCTCAACACCGGCCGCTTCCGCCGCCGCGGTAAGGTCATCAGGCAGGTAATCGTCCGCCACGATGGTATGTATTTTGTCGAGATCGCAGAACGTGAACGGTAAACTTCTGTCAAGCTTTGCCGTATCAAGCAAAATTACGACTCGACGCGCCTTCTTAACGACCATACTCTTTAGTTCGCACTCGGAATAGTTGCCGCTCGTTAGGCCGTCCTTTAAGGAAAGGCCCGAAGGAACTATGAATGCGATATCTATATTGATGTCATCAAGGAAGCGAAGGGCTTGATTGCCCGAAACCGAAAGATTTCCGCGATTGACCATACCGCCGACAAGGTTTACTATCGGTCGATTCTTTTTAATAAGCTCAAGTGCGATATTCGGTCCGGTTGTGATAATGGTATGACGCTCATCGGGGAGAAGCGAAGCCAGCGTAAGCACAGTAGTACCCGAATCGAGGAACAGCGAGCGTCCCGTTTCGATGAGGTCTATAGCGCATCTGGCGATCTTTTCCTTAGCGGTCATATTTTCACGCAGTCTTTGGTGGAAGGAGTCCTCCATAGACGTCGTGATAAACTTCATTGAGCGTGCGCCGCCGCGCACCTTTATTGCCTCGCCCTGCTTTTCGAAAAATTCGATATCGCGGCGAAGGGTCATACTCGACACCTCGGGAAATTTCGCCTCAAGCTCGCGAAGCGAGATAAACGGCTTTTCCGAGAGAAGATCTCGTATAACGGTTCTGCGAGAGGATTTCATGCTTTTTTCTCCTTTCGTAAGACGAAAATGTTAACTTGCCCCCCAAATTCACATTTTTGAGTTAATTTTAACATTTTACACTCATATTGTAACACAGAAACACTTTATTGTCAATGTATTTTTTGCACGATAGATAGAAAAAAGTGAGAATATTTTTGGTGCTTGTGGATTATCGCGCCGACTTCTTTGCGGCGGTGAGCGTATTTTGTAAAAGCATAGTAATGGTCATAGGTCCAACGCCGCCCGGAACGGGTGTGATATACGACGCCTTCGGCTCTACGGTGGCAAAATCAACGTCGCCCGTGAGCTTGCCGTCTGCACGGCGATTCATACCGACGTCGATAACGACCGCGCCATCCTTGATCATATCGCCCGTGATAAAATCAGCCTTGCCGATAGCAACGACGAGTATATCCGCGCGACGGGTAACCTCGGCAAGATCCTTCGTGCGCGAGTGGCAAACCGTGACGGTGCCGTTTGCGTGAAGGAGCAGCATAGCCTGCGGCTTGCCGACGATGTTCGAGCGTCCGACAACCACACACTCCTTGCCCGCAGGATCGATACCGCTCTTTTTAAGCAGCACCATTACGCCCGCAGGAGTGCACGGAAGGAAATCGTAATCTCCGATCATTATCTTTCCGACGTTTATCTCGTGGAACGCATCCACGTCCTTTTTAGGATCTATATTCTGTATGATTATCTCATCGTTAAGATGCTTCGGGAGCGGAAGCTGAACCAGTATGCCGTGGATACTGTCGTCGGAGGTGAGTCTGTGGACGAGTGCGAGCAGCTCCTCTTCGCTCGTCGCCTCGGGAAGCTCGTACACCTCCGAGTGGAAGCCGACCTCCTCACAGCCCTTCTTTTTGTTTCTCACGTAGACCTTTGACGCCGGGTCCTCGCCGACGATGATAACCGCAAG
>JAZSJI010000113.1:0-10697 GCA_045534235.1 Candidatus Flemingiibacterium sp.
CCCGCTGTGCAAAGCACGGCGAGAAGGGTCATTTCCGCTTTGCGGCGGCAAAGCCGCCGCAAAAACGGAGTTCGAAGTCTTATTTACGCAGACCGAGCTTTTCGATGATAGCTCTGTAACGCGCGATGTCCTTCTTCTGAAGGTAGCCGAGAAGGTTTCTTCTCTGACCAACCATCTTAAGAAGACCTCTGTGGCTGTGATGGTCCTTGTGGTTGTTCTTAAGATGATCGTTAAGGGAGTTGATACGGTTGGTGAGGATAGCGATCTGCACCTCGGGCGAACCGGTATCAGCCTCGGAGAGCTTGTACTCTGCGATGATCTGCTGCTTAACTTCTTTGGTAATCATGGTTTTTTCACCTTTCTAAATATGATATTTGTATATTCCGTAAAACGATGCAATCGGTCGGTGAGATCCGAAAACTTCGTCTCCGGTAATCATACGGACCTATTATATCACAACTTTTTTTATTTGTAAATAGTTTTTTGAAATTTTTTCAGCTTTTTTTGAAAAGGCTTGCTTTTTATATATATGTATGGTATAATATTTGGAGTGTGTAAACTATCTTGTCGAAATTTCATAGCATAGACTTTTCAATAAAATACATTACCGAAAGGAACACAACAATGTACACGAAGGAACTTGATGCTGCAACGCATTTTATTCTCGAGAGTAAGCCCGTGTCCATTAAGCCCATCACCTGCGGTAACATCAACCGCACCTTCGAGATAATTCTCGAGGACGGCAAAAAGTATATTCTTCAGAACGTAAACGTCAACGTCTTCAAAAAGCCGTACAAGCTTATGGCTAACATCGAAAACATCTGCTCCTTCCTTAAGAAAAAGGTCGAGGCGGCAGGCGGCGATCCCGAGCGCGAAACTATGACGTTTGCCAAAAGCGACGACGATACGCTCATCTACGTCGATTCCGACAACAGATATTGGCGTATGTCGAGATGGATCGACGCAATGTCGTACCAGTCCATAACCCGCCCCTCGCTTTTCTACAGCGCGGGTGAGGCATTCGGCAACTTCCAGTCGATGCTCTCCGACTATCCTGCCGAAACGCTCCACGAAACTATCCCGAACTTCCACAACACCGTAGTCCGCTACGAGGACTTCAAGGTTGCTGTCGAGAACTGTAAGATACCGAAGCGTCTTGTAAAGTCGAAGGAAGAAATAGCCTTTCTCGAGTCGCGCGAGAATCTTGCACATATCGCACTTGACGCTATCAAGGCCGGCAAAATGCCTGTCCGCGTAACCCACAACGACACAAAGCTCAACAACGTGCTCATCGACGCGGATACGGACAAGGCACTCTGCGTTATCGACCTCGATACCGTGATGCCCCGCCCTGTGCCTTACGATTTCGGCGACGCCATCCGCTTCGGCGCCTGCACCGCAGCAGAGGACGATCCCGACGTATCGAAGATCTCGCTTGACCTTAACCTGTTCGAGCAGTTCACGCGCGGATTTATAAAGGGTGTCGGCGGCGCTCTTACCGATACCGAATACGACCTGCTCGCCGACAGCGCACTTCTTATGACCTACGAGCTTTGTCTGCGCTTCCTTGGCGACTACTTAAACGGCGACGTATATTTCAAGCGCAACTATCCCGAGCACAACATTATCCGTACACGCGCGCAGATAGCGTTATTAAAAGATATGGAAAGAAAGCTTGACGATATGAAGCGCATCGTTCGTGAATGCAGAGGCTGATTTGCATCGCGTTACCTCGTTATAACCACTATGCCGTACAGTAATACGCGGTATTCATTTTTGATATAGCTTCGCGTGGAACTTTTTTTAAAGTCGCGCGTCTATATATGCAAGTCGGGAATAAAATAACCCGTACTGCAAAAAATAAACTTGAAAATTTGAAAGGTTAGGTAAAAAACAATGTCTAAGAAAATTATTGCACTTGTGCTCGCAGGTCTTCTCGCTTGCGGCACCCTCGTATCCTGCGGCGGCACCAAGGATCCCGCTGATACCGGCGACAACAACGACACCCCTGCTGTAAACGTTACCGTTGCAGAGCTTAAGGACGCTGTCCTCGGCGCATACGGCGATCTTTACAGCCCCGAGAGCGAGATGGGTCTTCCCCTTATGGATATCCCCTCCGACATTCTCGAGTCCACCTTTGGCGTAGAGGCTGCTTGGGTTGAAGAGTTTGCAGCAGGTATGCCTATGATGATCACCAACGTAGACACCTACATTATCGTAAAGCCTACCGAGGGTAACACCGAGAACGTTCTCACCGCTCTTGAGAGCTACTACGACTACCTCGTAAACGATTCCTTCCAGTATCCCAAGGATCTCGAGAAGGTTCGCGCTGCTAAGGTTTTCGAAAAGGGCGGCTACGTATTCTTCATTATGCTCGGCCAGCTCTCTGACGATGCTCTCTACGCTGAAGGCAGCGCAGAGGAAATTGCAACCGTTCAGTACAACGAGGCTGTTGCAAACAACCAGAAGGCTATCGACGCTATCAACGCGCTCCTTGGCTAATAATTAACTTCGAACCTTAAATGGCGGCTCTACCACAGCGTCGGGCCGCCATAACTATGTAAACGAAAGGGTTACTTACAATGGTATTCAGCAGTCTGCTGTTCTTGTTCAGATTTCTGCCCATCGTGATGATACTCTACTTCATCCTTCCGAAGAAGTTCAGAAACGCGCTCCTTTTTATCTCGAGCCTTATCTTCTACGCGTGGGGTGAGCCGGTTTACGTCACGCTTATGATCTTCTCAACGGTAGTCGACTATACTCACGGTATGCTCGTCCACCGCTTTAAAAACGAGGGCAATTTGCGCGCAGCACGTATTGTAGTCGCGTCGTCGATGATAATAAATCTCGCGCTTCTCGGATTCTTCAAGTATTCCGACTTCTTAATAGCAAATGTCAACAATATTTTCGACGCGTCGATACCGCTTCTGAATCTCCCCCTTCCTATCGGTATTTCGTTCTACACCTTCCAGACGATGTCCTACACCGTAGACGTTTACCGCGGTGATGCGAAGGTTCAGCGTAACATAATCAGCTTCGGCGCGTACGTTGCACTCTTCCCGCAGCTTATCGCAGGTCCGATAGTACAGTTCAAGACGATAGCCGACCAGCTTGATAACCGCCGCGAGAACTTCGACGACTTCTCCGAGGGCGTTACCCGCTTTATGACGGGCCTTGGCAAGAAGGTGCTTCTCGCGAATAACGCAGGTATTATTTGGGACACTGTGCTCGCGTCGAACCTCGATACCCTTCCCGTGCTTTCCGCGTGGATAGGAATTTTGGCGTACTCCTTCCAGATCTACTTCGACTTCTCGGGCTACTCCGATATGGCGATAGGTCTTGGAAGAATGTTTGGATTTAAATTTCTCGAAAACTTCAACTATCCCTATATGTCAAAGAGCATCACGGAATTCTGGCGCCGTTGGCACATTTCGCTTGGCTCTTGGTTCCGCGACTACGTTTATATACCGCTCGGCGGAAACCGTAAAGGTCCGGCAAAGCACATTATCAACATCTGCATCGTTTGGTTCTTAACGGGACTCTGGCACGGTGCAAACTGGAACTTTATCCTCTGGGGTGTTTACTTCGGAGCACTTCTTATAATCGAAAAATTCTTCCTTTTGAAGCTTCTTAAAAAGCTTCCGGGATTTGTTTCACATATATATACGCTGTTCCTTGTTGTAGTAAGCTGGGCAATATTCGCAATCGAGGATATGACGGTACTCGGAAAATTCCTCGGTGCAATGTTCGGCAGAGGCGGTGCACTCCTTGACAGCACTTCCCTGTACCTGCTTCTCACAAATGCAGTACTGTTTGTGATACTCGCTATTGCGGCAACTCCGGCACCCAAGATAATCGCAGGCAAGCTTCTCACGAAGCTCGGCGAGAATCCTACCGCAACGATTATCAAGAACGTGGCGTTCGCGGCTATACTCATTATCTCCACAGCATATCTCGTAGACGCGTCCTACAACCCGTTCTTATATTTCAGATTTTAATGGGAGGTAACGTACAATGAAAAATAAAGTATCGAATATCGTCACCTCCGTTGTTTTCTGCGTGCTCATCGCGGCACTTACAGTTGCAAGCATGGTAAACCCTGTGCGCGAGTTTTCCGCGACCGAAAACCGCAACCTCGCGCAGATGCCCGAGTTCAGCTTCGACGCGCTTTTCTCCGATGACGACGACAAGAAATTCACCCTTCTCTACGAAGAGTTCATCACCGACCAGTTCGTTGCCCGCGACGCTTGGATAACTCTCAAGACCTATGCCGAGCGCGTACTCGGCAAGAAGGAATCCAACGGCGTTTACTTCGGCAGTGACGGCTATCTTATAGAAAAGCACGAGGTGCCGACAGATCAGCTCGAGAAAAACATCGAATTTCTCAAGAGCTTCCTTGAGAAAACAAAGGACTATAACACCCACGTGCTGATAGCACCCACCGCTTCGCTGATACTCGCCGACAAGCTTCCCGCATACGCTCCCGTATGGGATCAGTCGGCACTTCTTGACAGACTTGAGGCGCTCGGCAGCTTCGTTGACTGCCGCGACGTGCTCACAGAGCATAAGGACGAGCAGATCTACTACCACGCCGACCACCACTGGACGACGCTTGGCGCGTACTTGGCTTACACGGAGCTTTGCAAGTCGCTCGACATCGAGCCGTACGCGTTTGAGGACTTTGAGAGGCGCGTGCTCGCAAACGATTTCGCCGGCACGCTCGCGAACAAGGTCAATATGAAGACCGAGCTCGACGAGATATTCACTCTTGAGCCTGACGTTTCCCTTAACGTAAGCTACAACGGCGGACAGAAGGTTACCGACACGCTCTACGAGGAAAGCTACCTCGAAGGCCGTGACAAGTACTCGACCTTCCTTGACGGCAATCAGCCGCTCGTTGATATCAAAACGAGTGTAGAAAACGGCAAAACGCTTCTTCTTGTCAAGGACTCCTACTCCCACTGTATGGTTCCGATGCTTACGGCGCACTATGAGCGCATAATCTTAATGGATATGCGTCACCTCAACATAGGCGTTATGAGCTACATCGCACAGCTTGAGTCTGAAGGCGTAACACTCGACGACATCGTAGTGCTCTACAATGCAGAGAACTTCACCGAGGACCGCAATATGGTCAAGTTTGGAATGTAAGACATAAAAAAGACTGTCCGCGCGGACAGTCTTTTTGTTATTATTCGTTTTCGCCTATTGGCATTTTGTAATAACCTATATCAAACGCATCAAGGTCGGCTACCGTCACACGGCCTGCGCTGATAGCATCTTTAATATTTTCGCTCGTACCGTCGCTGTAGAAAACGTCGATGTACTGGCTTTTGATACTCGGAAAATAATACGTATACTCGCTGTCCGCATAAAAGCCCTCAAGAGCATCAGCAGTTACAAGCGGCTCCGCCTTGGTGCGGTCAATTATAGCGGTTACGGTAACAACAGGCGTTGTATCCGCCTGTTTATCGGGTGCCACAAAATCCTCGGGCGCTTCAAACGCCACCACCTGACGGAACAGCTCGAGGCTTGCCTCGTGAGCCTCACGCGTCTTTTTCTCCCCCTTGAATTTAGCCATCGTCGAAAGACGGCGCACACAAATAAGCGTGTCCTCGGGAAGGTCGTTTATACCGTTAAAATACTGTCCAAAGTCCGTATTTGCTAGCACCACCGCGCACTCGTCGTATGCCGCGTCGGGTACGCTGTCGAGTACCTCGGCAAGCGGCAAAAATCCGTCTGCCTCGTGCACTATCTCGTACATATACGGCGAGAGCAGGCAAACCACCGAGTCGCCGCCGAATATCTGCTGATAATACTCCGTCATCGACTGCTGTGCAAACTGTGGGTTAAAGACCGCACCGTCAGCACTTGCCGCCTCCTGCTCCTCGGGCGATAGAATTACGATATCGTCAAAGGTGACGACCACCTCGCCGTTGCCGTCAAAGTCCGCACCGACGTCCTCGAAGGCGTCCTTCATATAAGTAACGTCCTGCACCGCTAAAACAGCGGGGCCTGCGTAAAGTATGCAGTAGTCGTGCCGCTCGCGCGTGATGAGCTGAACGGTGCAGATAACAAGCGTTACGATAAGTACAAGTGCGATTATCGTCTGTATTTTATAATGGTACCAAAAGTTGTCGAGCTTTTTGCCGAGGTCTTTAAAGCTCATACCATCGGACTGTAGCTTTTCGTTTCCCATATTTGCCTCCAATTTCACCGTAATTCTACCATAATTCTAACACAAAAAAACAGTCGGTGCAAGAGCACCGACTGTATGTTTACAGAAAATTTCACTTTATCGCCTGAAAAGGTACTCACGATCGTAATTGTCGAGCGTATCGAACACATATCCCTCGCCGAGCAAATACTCGATTGTCCACTCGAGCGTGTCAACGGTAGCGCCCGCTGTTTCGTGCATAAGTAAAATGTGCGGCTTGCCGCCAAGCACAAGCGACACCTTAACAGACTCCTTCAAATAGTCCTCAACACTCTGCCCTTCACGTCTGCCGCCGTCCCAGCGGTCGTTGTTGCCAAACGTCCAGTCGAACGCACGGTAGCCCATATCGTGCACAGCCGAGTGTAAGAGGTCAAATCTGCCCTTCACTATAGCCGAGCAGGTACTGCCACCCGGGAAGCGGTACAGGCGCTCGCTCGGAATCTCGCCGAGCACACCACCAATAATCGTTTCCCACTCTTCAATGTCCGAGCGCATAAAGGTGTAGCCCTTATAAATCTCGGTATACCCGTGCGTCACGCTGTGACAGCCGATAGCGTGACCTGCGTCGCTTATAGCACGTGTCGCGTCTGGAAAATTTGCAATATTCTTACCCACGAGAAAAAAGGTCGCCTTGATGCCGTATTTTTCGAGTATCTCCAAAACGCGCTCGGTGTTCTTGCACGGACCGTCGTCGAAGGTCATATATACAACGCCGCGCGGCGGCTCACTCACGGGCTGCTCGGGTTCGGCAGGCTCGGTGTCCGTTGTTTCAACTTCAATCGGCTCGGTAGTCGCGCCGTCGTCTGACTCTGTCGCGGCGGCAACGTCTGTGTCGGCGGTATCACTCACGGGCGGTGAGACCTCTAAAGTATCGCTCGGTGCGCCCTCCGTGACATCGGGAGCGGTCGTATCGACGGGCGCAAAAACGTCCGTGTCGGGCACAAACAGTCCGCACGACGCGAGCACGAACGATAGTACAAATATAACGGATATAAGCTTTTTCATATGCGCCTCCAAGGTCTTGATACTCTTTAGACGAAAAAGGTCGGATTTTGTTCCGCGAATTGCAAAATTTATGCGCCGCTCGTTTTGAGCGGCGCATTTTTAAGTAGACTTACTTTAACTTGATAGCGTCCTTTGCCTTTGCCGCGATGTTTGCCGCGGTAAGACCGTACATTTCAAGCAGCGGAGGAACCTTGCCGGAGCGACCGAACTGGTCCTCAACGCCAACGCGGAGTACGGGAACGGGCTTAACAGCCGCAACGCACTCGCAAACTGCCGAGCCAAGACCGCCGATGATGTTGTGCTCCTCTGCGGTAACGATAGCACCGGTGTCTGCCGCACACTTAAGGATAAGGTCAGCATCGAGAGGCTTGATGGTGTGGATGTTAACAACGCGAGCGCTGATGCCCTCTGCTGCGAGAAGCTCGCGAGCCGCGAGAGCCTGCTCAACCATAAGACCGGTTGCAACGAGAGTTACGTCCTTGCCGTCTGCCATTACGACGCCACGGCCAAGCTCGAACTTGTAGTCGTCGCCAAAGAGAGTAGGAACAGCGTAGCGGCCAAAGCGCATATAGCAGGGGCCCTCATACTTGATAGCCGCCTCAACCATTGCGCGCGCCTCAACAGCGTCTGCAGGCTGCATAACTACCATGCCGGGAATGGTACGCATAGTACCGAAGTCCTCGAGGCACTGGTGGGTAGCGCCGTCCTCGCCGACGGAGATACCGCCGTGAGTTGCGCCGATCTTTACATTAAGGTGCGGATAGCCGATAGCGTTACGAACCTGCTCGAACGCTCTGCCTGCCGCGAACATTGCAAACGTGCTCGCAAACGGAATGAAGCCTGCGGTAGAAAGACCTGCCGCAACGACCATCATATTGCCCTCTGCGATACCGCAGTCAAAGAATCTGTCGGGGAACGCCTTCTTGAAAACGCCCGTCTTGGTAGCCGCCGCAAGGTCTGCGTCGAGTACTACGAGATTTTCGTATTTTGCGCCGAACTCTGCAAGAGCCGCGCCGTATGCTTCACGAGTAGCTATTTTATCTGCCATTTTCATCTACCTCCATTAGTTAAGCGATGCAATAACAGCATCAAGCTCGGCTGCGCCCTGCTCGTACTGTTCTGCCTTCGGTGCAGCACCGTGCCAGGACACGTTATTTTCCATATAGGAAACGCCCTTACCCTTGGTAGACTTTGCGATAACTGCGGTAGGCTTGCCCTTGCACGCCTTTGCAGCGTTTACAGCCGCCTCGATCTGGTCGAGATCGTGAGCGTCGATGGAAATTACGTTCCAACCGAACGCCTCAAACTTTGCTTCGAAAGGAGCGGGGCTGATTACCTCGTCGATAGGACCGTCGATCTGAAGACCGTTCCAGTCAACGAACGCACAGAGGTTGTCGAGCTTGTAGTGAGCCGCGAACATAGCAGCCTCCCAAACCTGACCTTCCTCACACTCACCGTCGCCGAGTACAGTCCATACGCGGTTGTTAATACCGTTAAGCTTTGCGCCGAGAGCCATACCGCAAGCGGCAGAGATACCAAGACCGAGCGAGCCGGTGGACATATCAACGCCGGGGATATGCTTCATATCAGGGTGGCCCTGAAGCACGCTGTCGTGCTGACGGAACGTCTTAAGATCCTCAACCGGGAAAAATCCACGATGAGCGAGAGTGGAGTATATACCGGGCGAAGCGTGTCCCTTCGAGAGCACGAAGCGGTCGCGGTCAGCCTTCTTCGGATCCTTGGGATCGATGTTCATTTCCTCAAAATAGAGATAAGTAAGAATTTCCGCGATAGAAAGCGATCCACCCGGATGTCCGCTTGCCGCAGAATAAACAGCGTCAAGAGCACCGCGGCGAATCTGATAAGCTATACGCGAAAGCTCTTTTTTGCGAGATTCAACCATTGTTTGTTCCTCCTCAGAGTTATATTTTTACGCGATATGCGTTATATTACATACCTAAATTATATTATACACCGAGTGGCACGGTTTGTCAAGGGGAATTTCTCCAAAAAACACGATAACAAATGCGTATTTCTGTGCAATAAAAAGTCGCCCTGCCCAATTGGGCAGAGCGAGTCGGCTACGTTTCGTAATATTATACTTTCATTTTACAGTACAGTCATTTCAGGTTGAAAAATAAACAGTTCTAAATTCGCTGTCCTCTAAAATTACGGTTTTAATCGGATAGTACTCCCCGTCGAGCATTCCAAGGTGGAACTCAACCTTGCGTGACGGTACGGTTTTTGAATAATCTGCAAAGAACTGCACTGTAACGACGGTAACGCCGTCACGAATTTCTTCGCCAAGATACGTTTTCACGTCAGACGCACTTCCGCGACCTATGCGTATGTATCCGCCGTCAACCTTTTCAAGCGACCAATCGAGCGCCAGTGTATCGCCGTCCACGCCGAGATATTTTTCTGCATAAGCGCGAATCTCTTCTGCGGTGCGGGGTTCGTAGTCCCCGGCGATTGCATTGAGGCGTGCGACAATAAAATCACTAAGTCCAAACTGACTGCGTCCCTCACCGAGAATAGAATAAAAGTCACTATCCGAGCCAACGTGGCAAACGTAGCTGTACGCCGCCGTCGTTTCGGTATCAATTTTTCCAAAATCCTCGCGCTTGCAGAACGTCAGATAAAGTCCCTCGTCGAAAACAAGCTGGTGAGTTCCTACGCTAAGGAATTCGTTTTCGCTCTGTGTAACTTCAATTTCAAGCACGGGGTGCTTGTTAAATCTATTGGGAATATACGGATCTGCAATATCCTCGCAGTACATCTTATACGATGCTATCTTCACCGTTTTCATAGACTCGTAAACCTCCGGATTTACACCGCAAACACGCGCAAACCCGTCAATATCGCCTGCAAGCAGCGCGCATATCGCGTTATAGGAATCATAAGAAGCATCGTAGCCAAATTCCAGAGCATCCCACTCCTCTTTGGTAGGCAGAACGAGCTCCACTCCGGCTTCGTCGGTTGCGTTGGGAGAAGTGGTAGTATCCTCCGAAGTATCTGCGGTGGTGTCATCGGTGCTTTCCTCGGTGTCATTAGTAATATCATCATACACCGTGGTGTTCTGCGAATCGGTTCCGGTATCATTTACATAGGCGTCGTCGTTTGTCGTGCCGACACACGATGCCGCAAAAAACATTACCGCCGTTACCAAAGCGCAAAGTATAAAAACATTTCGTTTCATCATCCTTCTCCTTCCATTTCAAACTTAATCACGCAAACCTCGGGGCGGTTGAATATGCGCACCATACGCTTTTTCGACAGTCCGCGCGACACTATATGCGCAAAGCCGTCGTACTCGTAAAAGCCGCCGGCGTGGTCTGGGAAGAAGCCCTGATGCGGCGCGTAAACGCCGTTTATAAACGGCGGCACGCGCCACTGTCCGCCGTGAGCGTGTCCCGAAAACGCCGCGTCGAATCCGAGCGAGCGGTAAAGCTCGAACTCCTCCGGACGGTGCGAC
>JAZSJI010000132.1:0-34594 GCA_045534235.1 Candidatus Flemingiibacterium sp.
GCATATGAAAAGTACAAGTGCCAAGACCAAGGATGTCAATACTGTTGAATGGAGTGATTATTTCTATGGTGGTTAACCCCACGTTGCTTGGCAAGACCGAACGAATGAGTTTCGCAAAGATCGGCGATACTCTCGAGATGCCCAATCTTATCGAGGTCCAGAAGAAGTCGTATAAGTGGTTCCTCGAGGAGGGACTTCGCGAGGTGCTCCACGATGTGTCGCCTATCACCGACTATTCGGGTAATCTCGTGATTGAGTTTATCGACTATACTATCGATCCTACTCCCAAATACCCCGAGGAGGAGTGTAAGGAGCGCGACACTAACTTCGCAGCCCCCCTTCGCGTTACCGTAAGACTTACGAATAAGGCTACGGGCGAGGTTAAGGAGTCCGCTGTATTTATGGGCGATTTCCCGCTTATGACCGACAACGGAACCTTCATTATTAACGGTGCGGAGAGAGTTATCGTTTCCCAGATCGTAAGATCCCCCGGTATGTACTACGATACCACTATCGACAAGACCGGTAAGGTGATCTACACGGCTACCGTTATACCTTATCGCGGCGCGTGGCTCGAGTATGAAACCGATGCCAACGACGTTTTCTACGTACGCATAGATAAGAACAGAAAGATACCGATAACCGTGCTTATCCGCGCGCTCGGTATTGAGTCCGACGAGGAGATAATCAAGTACTTCGGCGAGGATCCCAGACTTATCGCTACTATGGAAAAGGATATGATGCAGGCTGAGGCTGACAAGAATCATTCCTCTCTCGGCGATGAGGCACTCAAGGAGATCTACAAGAAGCTTCGTCCCGGCGAGCCTCCGCTCGTTGAGAGTGCGCAGCTTCTTATCAATAACCTCTTCTTTGATCCCAAGCGTTACGATCTTGCACCTGTTGGACGTTATAAATATGATAAGAAGCTTGCACTCGGCAAGCGTATTGTCGGTCGTACCCTTGCGGCTCCCGTGGTATCTCCCGTAACCGGCGAGCTTCTCTTCGAGGCTGACGTTCTTCTCGATGAAGAGAAGGCGATGAGCATCGAGCACGCAGGCGTTAACGAGGTATATCTGTATCTTGAGGATGGCGAGACTGTTGTTAAGGTATTCGGCAACGGTATGGTTGATCCGAAGTACGTTATCGGATGTGATCTCGAGGATATCGGTATCACCGAGAAGGTCAAGCTCTCCGCTATGATCGAGATGCTCGAGGAAGCAGGCAGCGACATTGAGGAATTCAAGAAGCTCGCAAAGGCTCGCATTGCAGAACTCGTTCCCAAGCATATTACAAAGGACGATATTTTCGCGTCCATCAACTACCTCACCTGCCTTGCTCACGACATCGGCGTCAAGGACGACATCGACCACCTCGGTAACCGTCGTCTGCGCTCGGTTGGCGAGCTTCTGCAGAATCAGCTTCGTATCGGCTTCTCCCGTATGGACAAGACCGTTAAGGAGCGTATGACCACGCAGGATGCAGAAACACTCACTCCTAATACTCTCATTAACATAAGACCCGTAGTTACCGCGATTCGCGAGTTCTTCGGCTCCTCGCCGCTTTCGCAGTTTATGGATCAGAACAATCCTCTCGCGGAGCTTACTCATAAGCGCCGTCTGTCCGCGCTCGGTCCGGGCGGTCTGTCGCGTGACAGAGCTTCCTTCGAGGTTCGTGACGTACACTATACTCACTACGGCCGTATGTGCCCTATCGAAACCCCTGAAGGACCGAACATCGGTCTTATCTCCTATCTTTCCACCTACGCGAAGATAAACGCTTACGGCTTTATCGAGGCGCCTTACAGAAAGATAGACAAGGCGACGGGCGTTGTTACCGACGAGGTCGTTTATATGACCGCAGACGTCGAGGATAACTACACCATCGCACAGGCGAACGAGCCGCTTGACGAAAACAACCGTTTCGTTAACGCGCGTATCTCCGGTCGCCGCAGAAATGAAATTATCGAATTTAACGCCGAAGAAGCGGACTATATGGACGTTTCGCCGAAGATGGTCGTTTCCGTTGCAACCGCGTGCATCCCGTTCCTTGAGAACGACGACAACTCGCGTGCGCTGATGGGCTCGAATATGCAGAAGCAGGCTGTACCGCTGCTCGTTCCGGATGCACCTATCGTTGCTACGGGTATGGAGTACAAGGCGGCTGTTGACTCGGGCGTTGTCGTATGTGCACGCAACGCGGGTCACGTTGAAAAGGTATCCGCAGAGGAGATCGTTATCCGCACCGATGCAGGCACGAAGGACGTATATCACCTCATTAAGTTTAAGCGCTCCAACCAGGGCACCTGTGTAAACCAGAAGCCTATCGTCGATGTCGGCGAGAGAATTGTTGAAAAGCAGGTTATCGCAGACGGTCCCGCGACCGATAACGGCGAGATCTCGCTCGGTAGAAACGCTCTCATCGGCTTTATGACCTGGGAGGGCTACAACTACGAGGACGAGGTACTTCTTAACGAGCGCCTCGGACGCGACGGTATTTATACTTCTATTCATATTGAAGAATATTCTCACGAAGCGCGTGACACTAAGCTCGGCCCGGAAGAGATCACCAGAGAAATTCCGAACGTGGGCGAGGACGCGCTCAAGGACCTCACTCCCGACGGTATCATCCGCAAGGGTACAGAGGTTCGCGCAGGCGATATTCTCGTAGGTAAGGTTACTCCCAAGGGCGAAACCGAGCTTACCGCCGAGGAAAGACTTCTCCGTGCGATTTTCGGTGAAAAGGCGCGCGAGGTTCGCGATACCTCTTTAAGACTTCCTCACGGTGAGTCGGGTATCGTTATCGACGTTAAGGTATTCTCACGCGATAATTCCGACGAGCTCCCGCCCGGAGTAAACAAGGTTGTACGCGTTTACATCGCGCAGAAGCGTAAGATCTCGGTCGGTGACAAGATGGCGGGCCGCCACGGTAATAAGGGTGTCGTTTCCCGTATTCTTCCCCCCGAGGATATGCCGTTCCTTCCGGACGGTACTCCGCTTGACATCGTACTCAACCCGATGGGCGTTCCTTCCCGAATGAATATCGGTCAGGTGCTTGAGGTACACCTCGGCATCGCGGCTAAGAAGCTCGGCTGGAAGATTATGACTCCCGTATTCGACGGTGCAAACGAGAAGGATATCGCAGAGTGCCTCAAGATGGCAGGTATGAGCGAAACCGGTAAGTCCACGCTTTACGACGGACGTACGGGCGAGCCCTTCGACAACCCCGTAACCGTTGGTATAATGTACTACCTCAAGCTCCACCACCTCGTTGACGATAAGATCCACGCGCGCTCGACCGGTCCTTACGGACTTGTAACGCAGCAGCCTCTCGGCGGTAAAGCGCAGTTCGGCGGTCAGCGTTTCGGTGAGATGGAGGTTTGGGCACTCGAGGCATACGGCGCGGCTTACACGCTCCAGGAGATACTCACCGTTAAGTCGGACGACGTAACGGGACGTGTCAAGACCTACGAGGCTATTGTCAAGGGTCAGAACATTCCGACTCCGGGTGTTCCCGAGGCGTTCAAGGTGCTCGTCAAGGAGCTTCAGTCGCTCGCACTTGACGTTAAGGTTCTCGACCGCGAGGGCAACGTTATCGAGCTTTCCACTCTCGGCGAGGACGAGGAGGAGTTCGTTCCGAACTACGTTTCCGACGCAGAGCTTGGCGATACTGTCGCAGAGGGTGATATTCTCGCTGACGGCTTTACCGAGGAAGAGTTCGAGGACGATGACGATTTCGCTTTCGACGGCGAGTATGAAGACGACGCTTATGGCGACGAAGAATAAGATAGGAGAAGATAGTTAATGGAACGAAACGTATTTGATTCAATCAAAATCGGTCTTGCTTCTCCCGAAATGATAAGAAGCTGGTCTTACGGCGAGGTTAAAAAGCCTGAGACTATCAACTACAGAACCCTTAAAGCCGAGCGCGACGGTCTTTTCTGCGAGCGCATCTTTGGTCCGACCAAGGACTGGGAGTGCCTTTGCGGTAAGTACAAGCGTGTAAGACACAAGGGTAAGATATGCGAAAAGTGCGGCGTCGAGGTAACCACCAAGAAGGTTCGCCGCGAGAGAATGGGCCATATCGAGCTTGCAGCCCCCGTGTCGCATATCTGGTATTTCCGCGCTATCCCCTCGAGAATGGGACTTCTTCTTGACATCACTCCCAGACTTCTCGAGAAGGTGCTCTATTTTGCAAGTTACATCGTAATCGATCCCGGCGCAACCGAGCTCGTAAAGATGCAGCTTCTCAACGAGCGCGAGTATCAGGAAAACATCGAAAAGTACGGACGCGATGCGTTCAGAGTCGGTATGGGCGCCGAGGCTATCAAGGAGCTGCTTGCAGAGCTTGATATTAACGCGCTCTCCGAGAGCCTCCACGCAGAGCTTGAGGGCGCAACCGGTCAGAAGAAGATCCGCGTTATCAAGCGCCTTGAGGTCGTTGAGGCATTCAAGAAGTCGGGTAACAAGCCCGAGTGGATGATACTCGACGTAGTGCCCGTAATTCCCCCGGATATCCGTGCGATGGTACAGCTCGACGGCGGACGCTTTGCTTCCTCCGACCTTAACGATCTCTACCGCCGCGTTATCAACAGAAATAACCGTCTTAAGAGACTTATCGAGCTTTCTGCTCCCGAGATCATCATTCGCAACGAGAAGCGTATGCTTCAGGAAGCGGTTGACGCACTTATCGACAACGGCCGCCGCGGCAAGCCCGTAACGGGTCCGAGCAACCGTCCGCTTAAGTCGCTGTCCGAGATGCTCCGCGGTAAGCAGGGACGCTTCCGCCAGAACCTTCTCGGTAAGCGTGTTGACTACTCCGGACGTTCGGTTATCGTCGTAGGTCCTGACCTTAAGATCTATCAGTGCGGTCTTCCTAAGGAAATGGCACTCGAGCTCTTCAAGCCCTTCGTTATGAAGCGCCTTGTTGAAACTCAGAAGGCTACCAATATCAAGGACGCAAAGAAGAAGGTCGAGAAGGTTGACGTTTGCGTTTGGGACGCTCTTGAAAACGTTATCAAGGAGCACCCCGTACTCCTCAACCGTGCACCTACACTTCACAGACTGTCCATTCAGGCGTTTGAGCCTATCCTCGTCGAGGGACGTGCGATAAAGCTTCATCCGCTGGTTTGTACCGCATTCAACGCCGACTTCGACGGCGACCAGATGCCTGTACACGTACCGCTTTCCGCGGAGGCGCAGGCGGAGGCACGCTTCCTTATGCTGTCGGCTAACAACCTCTTAAAGCCTGCTGACGGACGCTCTGTAACCGTTCCTTCGCAGGATATGATCCTCGGCTCGTACTACCTCACGATCGACCGCGCAGGTGAGCTCGGTGAAGGTCGCGTATTCCGCGACTTCGACGAGGCTGTAATGGCTTACGAAAACCACCAGCTTGGTATTCACGCCGCTATCAAGGTTCGCGTATCCCGCGAGATTGACGGTGTCGTTCATACCGGTATAATCGACGCAACTCTCGGTCGCCTTATCTTCAATCGCGAGATCCCGCAGGACCTCGGATTTGTTGACAGAAGCGATCCTAACAAGCTGCTCGATCTTGAAATCGCGTTCCCGACCAAGAAGAAGGACCTCGGTAAGATCATCGACCGATGCATCAAGAAGCACGGCGCTGCAACTACCGCACAGGTGCTTGACTCCATCAAGGCGATGGGCTTCAAGTATTCCACCAAGTCCTCGCTTTCTATCTCGGTTGCGGATATGACCATTCCCGAGCAGAAGTATACTCTCGTTGCCGATGCTGAAAAGCAGGTGCTCGAGGTTATGAAGCACTTCCAGAGAGGACGTCTTTCCGAGGAGGAGCGTTATAACGCAGTTATCAAGATTTGGGAAAAGACCACCGCAGACGTTGTTGAGGCACTTCAGGCAAAGTTTGATCGCTATAACCCGATCAAGATGATGTCCGACTCGGGTGCCCGCGGTAACTTAACGCAGATGCGTCAGCTCGCAGGTATGCGCGGACTTATGTTCGCGACCAACGGTAAGACGATGGAAATGCCTATTAAGTCGAACTTCCGTGAAGGTCTTAACATCCTTGAATATTTCGTAGCGGCGCGCGGTGCGCGTAAGTCGCTTTCGGATACCGCGCTTAAGACGGCTGACTCGGGTTACCTTACCCGTCGTCTTGTCGACGTTTCGCAGGACGTTATCGTTCGCGAGGACGACTGCGGTACTCGCAAGGGTATCTGGGTGTCCAAGATCATGGACGGCAACGAGGTTATCGAGCCGCTTCGTGACAGACTTATCGGTCGCTTCGTAATCGGCGACGTTATCCATCCCGAAACGGGTGAGGTTATTATCGCTGACAACAATATGATCACCGACGATATCGCGGACGCTATCGTTAACGCAGGTATCGAAAAGGTACTCATCAGAACTATTCTCGAATGTAAGGCAAAGCACGGCGTTTGCTCGCACTGCTACGGTGCGGACCTTGCTTCCTCGAAGCCGGTTAACGTCGGCGAGGCAGTCGGTATCATCGCGGCACAGTCCATCGGTGAGCCGGGTACACAGCTTACGATGCGTACGTTCCATACGGGCGGCGTTGCGGGAGCCGATATTACCCAGGGTCTTCCCCGAGTTGAGGAGCTCTTCGAAGCGCGCAGACCTAAGAAGACCGCTATCGTTGCGGAGATCTCGGGCGTTGCACGCATCACCGAGAACAAGCGTATGAGAACTATCGTTGTTTCCGGCGGCGGCGAGGTCGAGGATATGTCTTATCCTATTCCGTTCGGAACTCGTATCGTTATCGAGGACGGTCAGATGGTATCCGCAGGTCAGGCACTCACCGAGGGCTCGATCTGTCCTACCGATATTCTCCGCATCAACGGACTTGACGCAGCTTACGACTACATCATCCGCGAGGTACAGAAGGTTTACCGTCTGCAGTCGGTTGAGGTTAACGATAAGCACATCGAGGTCATCGCCCGTCAGATGACGAGAAAGACCAAGATTGAGGATGCGGGCGATACTACGCTCCTCGCAGGAAGCGTTATCGACCTTCTTGAGCTTGAGCGCGAGAACGCAGAGGTGCAGGCTCGTATCGATGCAGGCGAAACCACACTTCGTCTTGCAACGGGCAATCCCGTACTTCTCGGTATCACCAAGGCGGCACTGCTTACGGAATCCTTCCTGTCCGCAGCATCCTTCCAGGAAACCACCAAGGTGCTCACCGACGCTGCTATCAAGGGTAAGGTAGATAACCTGCTCGGTCTTAAGGAAAACGTCATTATCGGTAAGCTTATCCCTGCCGGAACCGGTATGGAATGCTACCGCAGCATTGAGGTTGAAAAGAACGAAGAGGCTGTCATCACCGACACTACTGTCGCAGACTAAACCATTAATGAGGCACCCGTCCGAAAGGACGGGTGCTTTTATTGTTAGCGCTCTATCATATCGGCGACGCTTTGCATCGTAACTCCGACGGTGCGAAGCGCAGTGCTTGCTTTATCGGTGACGGTGTTTCGACGGTGCTTTTTAGACTTGCGTCCACGCGGTACGGCAACCATTCCTACAGCCGTGCCGAATACGGCGCCGGCGATTGCCGCTTTAGTGACACCGGTTATTTTGCTTGTCATAGTGTATTCTCCTTTTTTGTTGATGCACTTGTATTTTGCCGCGCTTTTAAAAAAATATCTGTGGCAATTTACACCTTACAAAATTTAATCAACTAAAACGTCCAAATTAGTCAACTTATCTATTGACATAAATCGAAGAATGGTTTATAATATATTATATCTATTACTACCGTATCAACTATTGGTAGAATTTTGGAGGTTCTTATTATGAATAGAGTTTATAATTTTTCCGCGGGTCCGTCTATGCTTCCGCTTCCCGTTCTTGAAAAGGCGGCGGCAGAGCTTGTGAATTACGGCGAGGCAGGTATGTCCGTTATGGAGATGAGCCATCGCTCACCCGCGTATGATGCTATCATAAAGAAGGCAGAGGCTGATCTTCGCCATGTAATGAACATTCCCGATAACTATAAGGTGCTCTTTTTGCAGGGCGGCGCGTCCACGCAGTTCGCGGCTATTCCGCTTAACCTTATGAAGACGGGCAAGGCTGACTATATCCTTTCCGGTCAGTTCTCCACAAAGGCATACAAGGAAGCGCAGAAGTACGGCGACGCAAAGGCGGTCGCATCCTCGAAGGAGGACAACTTCACCTACGTTCCTGCGACCACCCGCGAGTCCTTCCGCCCTGATGCAGACTACGTTCACGTATGCTTTAACAATACCATCTACGGTACGAAGTACAGCTACATTCCCGACACCGGCGACATTCCGCTCGTTGCGGATATGTCCTCCTGCATCATTTCCGAGCCGGTTGACGTATCGAAATTCGGCGTTATCTACGCAGGTGCGCAGAAGAATATGGCGCCCGCAGGTCTGACCGTCGTTATCGTTCGCGAGGACCTCCTTGGCAACGCTCGTCCCGAAACTCCCTCGATGCTTGATTGGCAGCTTATGGCTGACAACGATTCGATGTACAACACTCCTCCTTGCTACGCTATCTACGTGGCAGGACTCGTTTACGAGTGGATTTTAGGGCTCGGCGGTCTTGAGAAGATGAAGGAAATGAACGAAAAGAAGGCGGCGCTCCTTTACGATTATCTTGACTCGCAGGACTACTATATCGCGCCCGTCAAGAAGGACAGCCGTTGGATGATGAACGTTACCTTCGTTACCGGCGTCGAGGAGCTTGATAAGAAGTTCCCGAAGGAAGCGGAAAAGGCAGGTCTTATGAACCTCAAGGGACATCGCTCCGTTGGCGGTATGAGAGCTTCTATATACAATGCTATGCCGTACGAGGGCGTTGCAGCACTCGTTGAGTTTATGAAGAAGTTTGCCGCTGAGAACCCCAAGGCTTGAAAGGATACTTACGATGAAAAATATACAGCTTCTCAATAAAATAGCAAAGTGCGGCACCGACGTTTTTGACGGAAATTACGCTGTCGCAGAGAATATCGAAAATCCCGACGCAATAATGGTGCGCTCGGCTGTTATGCACGATATGGAGTTCGGCGATAACCTGAAGGCTATCGCGCGTGCAGGCGCAGGCGTTAACAACATTCCGCTTGACAAGTGCGCAGAAGAGGGCATCGTTGTATTCAACACGCCCGGTGCTAACGCTAACGGCGTTAAGGAGGCCGCTATTTGCGGTATGCTCCTCGCTTGCCGTGATATTGTCGGCGGTATTAACTGGGTTCAGACCGCAAAAAATGATCCTAACGTAGCAAAGCTCGTTGAAAAGGAAAAGTCCAAGTTCGCAGGCTGTGAGATCAAGGGGAAGACTCTTGGCGTTATCGGTCTTGGCGCGATCGGCGGACCTCTCGCAAATGCGGCGGTACATCTCGGTATGGACGTTCTCGGCTGCGACCCATACATTTCGGTCGAGGCGGCTTGGAACCTCTCTCGCGCAGTACGCAAGGTAAACACCCGTGAGGATATCTTCAAGAACTCGGATATCATCTCTATCCACGTTCCGCTTATCGACAGCCCCGATCCCACCGTGTCCACCAAGTATATGATAAATAAGGACACCATCGCGCAAATGAAGGACGGCGTTATTATTCTCAACTTTGCGCGTGACGCCCTCGTTAACGACGACGATATCGAGGCGGCGCTTAAGTCAGGTAAGGTTAAGCGCTACGTGACCGACTTCCCGAACGCTCGCACCGCAGGCATGGAAGGCGTTATAGCGATTCCTCACCTTGGCGCATCCACCGAGGAGTCCGAGGACAACTGTGCTGTTATGGCGGCAAAGCAGCTTCGCGAATACCTTGAAAACGGTAATATCGTGAATTCCGTAAACTTCCCGAACGTTTCGATGCCTCACAGCGGCGATATCCGTGTTTGCGTGCTTCACAAGAATATTCCCAACATCATCGCGCAGATCTCGAGCGTTCTTTCTGCAGAGGGTATCAACATCGAAAACATGGCGAACCGCTCGAAGAAGGACTACGCGTACTCCATTTTTGAGATCATCGGCAAAGAGTCGGATGATGATATGAAGAAAATTGCCGACAAGATTGCGGCTATCGACGGTATTATCAAGGTAAACGTGATCAGATAATAAAAAATGCGCCTCTGCCGAATATACCGGCGAGGCGCGTTGTATACTAAACGTGAATGTAAAATGGGCTTTATGCCCAAATTTGAGGAGAAAAGCTATGTCAAACATCTGGCACGATATATCCCCAAAGCGCATCACTCCCGAGGATTTTGTGTGCGTTGTGGAGATTTCAAAGGGCAGCAAGAAGAAATACGAGCTTGATAAGGAAACGGGCTTTATTATGCTCGACCGCATACTCTACACGTCGACGCACTATCCCGCAAACTACGGCTTCATTCCGCGCACATACGGCGATGACCGAGATCCGCTCGACGTTTTGCTTCTTTGCTCGGAGGCACTCGAGCCGCTGACGCTTGTTCGTGCATACCCGATCGGCGTTATAACGATGATGGACGGTGGACGCCACGACGAGAAGATAATCGCTATCCCGTTCGGCGATCCTACCTACAATCATTACAGGAATATCGATCAGCTTCCCAAGCACATTTTCGATGAGATGCGCCACTTTTTCACCGTTTACAAGAACCTCGAAAACAAGGACACTGCGGTGGACGAGGTTGCGGACCGCGACGCGGCGGTAGAGATAATCGCAGCGGCTATTGACAGCTACATCGAGAATTTTTGCAAGTAAAAAGGATATTTACAAATTTCGGCAGAAGGACTTTTCTTTCTGCCGATTTTGTGTTATAATGTGACTAACGGAATGCCTTCCTCCGTGAGGAAGGTGGCACGCGTAGCGTGACGGAAGTAGCTTGCGTGACAATCGGTTTGTGCTGGCTTTACTGTAGCGCGCTCTCCCTCAGTCACCTTCGGTGACAGCTCCATCCCGGAGGGAGCCTCAGCGCGCGTAACCTAAGGGATATGTGCTTTGCTCGAAACATTTATAATACAAACACGAAGCCTTTGATGAAACATGAGGAAACATTATGATACTTTTGCGGAATTTTAAAAAGGAAGACGCGATGCAGCTACAACGCTGCGGATATCCGAATTTATCCACAGAACAGGTAGAAGCTCTCATTTTTGATTGGAATAAAAAGCAATTTGGAGGCAAGTATTTTGAGATGCTTGCTATTGTAGCTGACGAGAAGATCGTGGGCAGTATTTCGCTGTATCAACATTCATCAGAGGTTGTATCAATTGGACCGGAGGTATTTTGCGAGTATCGAAGAAAAGGTTTTGCTAAAGAAGCAATGCTGTGCGCTTGTCAAATTGCAAAAGAAAAGGGGTTCAAAATAGTTTCACAGCAAATTCGAATAGGTAATGTCGCGAGTATAGCGTTGCATTGTTCCCTTGGCTTTGAAACAAACGGGCTTATTTATACCAATGCTAAAGGAAATCAAGTATCTATATATTTGAAATGCTTAATGTAATCAAAAAGCAGATAATCGGAGGTTGTGATTATCTGCTTTTATTGTATTATGAGAGCCGCTTTTGCGGCTTTTTATATTTGCCTTTTCTGCATACGCTTCCAACTGTAGAAGCCGTATAGGTCGTTGGCGAGGAACATTACGAAGCAGAACACCATCGGCAGATACGTTATACTTTCAAGCGTTGCGAGTATCCACATAACTATCAGCACGACGTCGTTTGCCGCGTATGCGAGCGCGTAGTACGGACTGCGGCAGAAGGTCAAGAAGGACGCTAAAAAGCTTGTTGCTATCGAAATGGTTGAGATAATGAGGTTCGCGTTGCCGAGTGCGCCGAGGATAAAGTAAAAGGCGACGGTCGCGACAAGCGTAAAGACTATCATCAAGACGACACGCTTCTTCGTGAGGCGGCTCACCTGCACCTCTTTTGTGCCCTCGTACGGGTGGCGCAGCCATTCGACCACCGTTATAGCGGCGGCAGGCGCGCTCATACAAAGGTATGTTATCATCTCGCCGTAATAGGCGAAGAAGAAGGATATGATGCCGTAAAATACGGAAAAAACTACGGTCAGGACCTGTCCTACCACGTATCCCTTTGCGAGAAATATGAGTGCGGTCACACCTATCAGTGAGGCTATCGTCGTAAGTATACCCTCGCCGCCTGACAATATAAACGACGCGATGACCACAGCAACGGACGAGAGCCACAAAACAAGCTCAAAGCGTGTGAGATCGCGGAATGGGTTATATAATTTCATACCGTACCTTTCTATCAAAAAAGCATTCGGGCGCACAGCTTCTAAGACCTAACGCTGTACGAACGAATGCTTTTGCATTACACTACCCGGTGGCAGTTTCTATCTTTTTTTACAGTATACCATAACTCGACGGAAAAGTCAAGGGCTACAGTAACAGCTTATCGAGATTGATAATATCGCCTGCGCCCATTACGATGAGCATATCGCCCTCGCGAAGCTCACAGCGAAGGTATTCGGCTATCGCCTCAAAAGAGGGAAGGTAAACCGAGCCCTCAACGCGCTCCTTTAGCATTTCGGAGCTGATGCCGTAGATATTCTCCTCGCGTGCTGCGTAAATATCGGCAAAGACGATGTGTGCGCCATTCTTTGCACAGCCGTTGAACGCGTCCACAAACTCGTCGAACAGCTCGTGCGTGCGCGAATATGTGTGTGGCTGGTAGACAACCACTACACGGTCGTATCCGCACTCAAGTGCACCCGAAAGAGTGGCTTTTATCTCTGTTGGGTGATGTGCGTAGTCATCATAGAGCGGTACGCTTGCACATATGCCGCGAACGTTGCCGCGAAGCTCCATACGACGCTTTGCGCCTGTGTAGGTGGAAAGCCCACGCGAGATCGCGTCGGGTGCAACCGCGCAGATGTCTGCCGCCGCAGCTGCCGCAAGCGCGTTCATTATATTGTGGCGGCCTGTAACGCCGAGCTTTACGTGAGTGAAGCACTCACCGTGCTTTATAACGTCAAACTCCGCCTTGCCGTGGTCAAACGTGATATTTTCAGCCGTAAAATCGGCGGGATTTTTCATACCGAACGTAATCTTCGTACCCGTGTAATCCTTCGCCGTGCGGAGCGTGTTCTCACAGTCGGCGTTGAGGACAGCATATCCGTCCTTTGCGATGTCGAGATAGCGGCTGAACGACGTGATTATCTGGTCGAGGTCCTTAAAGTAGTCGGGGTGGTCCATATCAATATTTAAAACCACTGCGATATTTGGCGTGAAGGAGAGGAAGCTGTCCTGATATTCGCACGCCTCCATTATGAAATTTTCCTTCGAGCCGATGCGGTATGCGCCGCCGATCACCGAAAGCTCCGCGCCCGAAACTATCGTCGGGTCGGTATCTGCCGCGAGGAATATGTGCGACACCATTGAGGTGGCGGTGGATTTGCCGTGCATACCCGAAACGCCGATGCGGTTCTTGTGCGAGCTCATTAAGTAGCCAAGAAAATCCGCGCGGTATACGCAGTATTTTTCGCCACGTGCATCATATTCGAGCGCACGAGCAAGCTCGGGATTGTCACGTGCGATAGCCGCCGTGTAGACGATAACGTCGTATGCGTCCACGTGTGCGGCGTCAAGCTCGTAGTAAACGGTCGCGCCGTCGGCTTCGAGCGCGGAGGTGAGGGTGCTCTGTGTACGGTCGTAGCCGCCAACTGTGAGCCCGCCCGAGAGGGCGATATGCGCGAGCGAGGACATACTGATGCCGCCGATACCGATAAAATATACCGATCTCGCCGTAGAAAATATTTCTTCAAGCCGGTTGATGCTGTAGCTTGTATACATAAAATCACCTGTAAATAAATTATGGGCAGATATTGCCATTAATATCATTATATCACACGTCACAAAAAAATAAAAGCGTTTCGTAAAAAATGGGTTAATTATTTTTCAGAATTCACAAAACGGACTAATCTATTTAATAAAAAACTTTCGAAGTAGCCTCATAAATTTCAAAAAATAATTGCATAATTTTCACAATTGTCTTGTATAATAGTAGCAGGGTAAATAAGCCCAATATATTTTAACAACAGAAACCGCCCGACTGCTTCTTTTTGAGCTTCGTCCTACTCGGGCAAAACGGAGGATCAAAAATGGTAATCACAGATATCAAAGTAAGAAAGCTTTTCGATGACGGCCCGATGAAGGCGATAGTTTCCGTGACGTTTGACGGTCAGCTGGCGGTGCACGACATCAAGGTCATCAACGCGAGAGACAAGTATTTTATCGTAATGCCAAGCAGAAAGAACCCCGACGGTACTTACCGCAACATCGTTCACCCTATCAACGCGCAGTTCAGAGCAGAGCTTGAGGAGCGCGTGATCGAGGCATACAACCGCGAGCTTGAGCTTGCAGCGGCGGCTGCCGATGCACAGCCCGAGGCAGTAGAGGCAGAGATATTATAAGTGAAAAAGGACCGCTTGGCGGTCCTTTTATCTTGCAAAACAAAAGGACGGATTTATCCGTCCTTTAATATTTTATTTATCAAGCGTCATTTCGGGCTTGATCTTCGGTAAGTACAGCTCGGGATCCACATTTGAGTTGTTTATTCTCACCTCAAAGTGAAGGTGACTTCCGTATGAAACACCGGTGCTGCCCATTTTTCCGATCTGCTGCCCTTGGTAGACATCATCGCCGACATTGACGAGAATCTTGGAAAGGTGCGCGTAAAGCGTCGAGAAGCCGTCAGCGTGCTCGATGCGAACATTGTAGCCGTACGAGGGAGAGAAGCCCGCGAAAACTACCTTGCCGCCGTCTGCGGCGTATATAGGAGAGCCGACCGTGTTGGGAAGGTCAATTCCGAGGTGGAATTCCGTTTTGCCGTATATAACTCTCCAACCGTAAGGCGATGAAATGCCGTAGGGAGCCTCACACGGCCAAATGAAGGTTCCTGTGGAAACTGCCTCGGGAAGCGGCTTTGCGCCGACCATTATCACTCTGTCCTTTGCGGGGGTGATGATGGTTTCGGAAAGCTCGTTTCTGCCGATAATATTACCTTCTGTGTCGTAGACTATTTCGTAGGTGACGGTGCGCTTGCCGTTCGAGCCGCGGTTTACGAGCTTTTCGTAGCCGACGTAGTTATCAAAGTCCTCGACGTATTGCGTTTTGTAGTAAACTATCTCGTCGAGCGTTACGGTGTTTACAAAATTGTATTCAAGCGTGAGCCCATCGGGGGCGGCTGTATTGTCAGCTTCATCGGCACTCGGTGCAGACGTTTTCAGCGAGCCGATAGTCAGAAGCATATTGGCCTTATTGGCATTTTCCTTTGCCGCCGCAAGCTCCTCTGCCGCGAGAGGATTGAGAAGCTCGTTTATTTCGCCAAGGGACTTAAACATTGTATTAAGGCAAAGCTGCTTTTCGATATGCACGCGGTTGTTAATCTTAACTGCGCTGAAGGTATCGTCAACAGATGCGAGCAGGTCGGACTCGATAGAAGCGATAAGAGCGTCAAGTTCCTCCTTATTCGCATAGGCTGCCGCCTGGCGATCGTCGACGTAGAGCATATACGCCTCGGTGAAATCGTCCTCGATTTCGCTCCACACGAGCTCGGCGCACTCCTCTTGGGTGAGGTACACGGGATTACGAGCGTGCACAAGCTCAAAGGAAACGTCTATATCGGCGGTATATTTACCGTCCGTTGCATTGTAAACTGCGGTTTCGACATTGGATTTTGCGCTGGCGAGGTCGGAGTAGGATTCGACGTATCCGCACGGAACGCCCTCAATGCTCGCCTGAAGCGCTACCTCATACGACGCGAAGCTTGTTATGTATAGCGCCGTAGCGGCAAGGACCGCTGTCGGGACAGCAATGTTAAGTAGCTTTTTTACTATCTTGCCGTCAAACTGTTTTGGTGACATAAGTATCTCCTTATTTATTATCCGAGGGAGCAAAAACGGTGATGTCAGCTTTTATTTGGGGAAAAGACTTTTACTTTACAGTGACAGTGTTTCTTACACACACTTCTAATATTATATACCATTTTGGCGGAAAAATCAAGATTAAAGCTGCATTTTTGTAAATAGTGCACACGACAGGCACGCGAAAATGGTAGAAAAATACAGAATTGGTTTGTTTATGGTTTAAAAAATTAAAACCAAGCAAAGCGTTTTTGGTCATTTTGCGAGGCGCAAAATTTGAAAAAACGCTGTTTTAACAAAAAAGAGCCGTCTTCTGACGGCTCTTTTATATCTGTATGCAATTATTTTTTTGCGAGCGGATTTTCACCCTTATGTATATCGCCCGAGGTGAACTTTATAGCGCGCTCAACTGCGTCCTTGGCGTTGCCCCAAGGCTCGCTGTCGTAGCGGTAGTCAAACTTTTTGCAGAACCAGCTTACGTCCTCGCGAAGCTCGTCAAAATAGGTGTTAACGACACCCGACACGTCCTTGTAAAAATCGGGAAAGAGTTTTTTGGGAAGCCCCCTTCGCGCGTGCTCGACGAACATACGGTAGTGCGGCAGGCATATATACGGTTGTGCGCGAAGCTTCTCGCGAAATGCAGAGTCCTGCTCCCAAAGCAAAACGGCAGTTTCAAACATCTTTGTAAGAGAAAATTCGATGCGTCCGCAGACGTAGCAGCTTTCTTCAAGCTCGGAAAGGCGTTTCATCGGCTCAACGCCGACGCCCTTCAGTGCGGCAAGCCCCTTGCCGTTTGTGTCCTCGCGCAGCTCGTTTAAGTGGCTCTCGAGCATAAGCGCCATTCCAAGGCGGTTCTTACGAGTGAACATCATATCGTAGTGCGTTTTGCAAAAGCCCTGCTTGTTCGTTTTGATGCGTACGTCGGGCTCCATCATCGACGCTCCGAGTATCAGCTCAAGCTCGTTGTCCTCGAGCATATTGTAAAGCGTGCAGAACGGACAGCCGCACGAGTGGTCGTCGCGCGACGCGTCAAACGCCTCGTTGACGGGTATTGTGTAGATTTTTTCCATAGTTATTCTCCTTGGTGTTATTGGGGAACGGTCGCTTTTTGAAAAAAGCTCCGCAAAAACTTTATACAACGCATTCGCTAAACTTTTGTTTGCGAATGCAAAATCGGAGTTTAGTGCTCCCGATCGGCACACTACGCTTCGAGCGTTGTGCACCGCGCCATATCCAGCCGGGAGCCCTGCATCCCGGCAACTGTTTAGCGGTGCCGAGAGATGGTAATATCCCGTCAGGAGTGGTTACCCAAGCGCGGACGCTTCGCTGCGCGCAAGGTTAGCTAAAGCCGCGTGCGCGCGATAGCGCTTCGCGCGGCGGCATAGGTTAACTTTTTGCGGTGCGCCGCGTTGTGGTGCGCCGCTATTAGCCGTGGAATCGCGCACCGTCGCGCACGCAAAGTCGCCCTTTTTACGCGCCGCCTTCTTTTAGGCGGCGTAGCCGAGTGGGAGAGGGTTCAAAAGGGAGAGGGAGGGCGTGGCGCGTGAGCGACCTCCCTCTCCCTTTTCGTTCTCCCCGAGCCGCGAAAGCGGCGAGGTCAACGTGCACAAGCGCACAAAAAATTACCCCAACCACTTGATTTATTTACATTATACCTTTATAATAAAAATAAAGCAAGCCTAAATTTGTTAACATACGGAGTTAATCGTGAAAAATATGGTTGTAACCGCGCTGTCGGGTGCCGTACGCGTCGACGGGTTGGAAAATTTCAAAATATCGCAAATATTCGACTGCGGACAGTGCTTTCGTTTTGACCCCGTCGCGTCGCCGAGGCACGCGACCGAGATCGCGGGCGTTGCATACGGCCGCTATATTCGCATAGGGCAGGACACGCCCGATTCGATCACCATTTACAACACCACCGCCGACGAGTTTGAGCGCATCTGGCGGCGCTATCTCGCGCTTGATATCAACTACACCGACGTACGTCGCGATATTGCCGAGCGCTTTGCTGCGGCGACGGGTGGACGCGATACCGTTATGCCGAAGGCTATGGAATACGGCGACGGCATACGCATACTGCGTCAAGAGCCGTGGGAGGCAGTCTGCTCGTTTATTGTGTCGCAGAACAACAATATTCCGCGCATCAAAAAGATAATTTCCGCGATGAGCCGTGAGTGGGGCGAGCCAATCGAATACGAAGGGGAAGTACATTATTCGTTCCCCACAGCAAAAGCACTTGCCGATGCAGGCGAGGAGGCGATATTCGCGCTTAAAACGGGATTTCGGGCAAAGTACATATACGATGCGGCGTGCCGCGCGGCGAGCGGTGAGCTTGACTTTTCGGCGATAAGCGACGCTTCTCCTGCCGATGCAGAAAAGCTGCTTTGCGCCGTCAAGGGTGTTGGCCCGAAGGTGGCGGCGTGCGCGATGCTGTTCGGCTTTGACAAGACCGAGGCGTTTCCCGTTGACGTGTGGATAAAGCGCGTGCTCGCGAAATACTATCCCGACGGGCTTGATATATCCGCGCTCGGTAAATATGCCGGCATAGCACAGCAATATCTATTCTATTATGAGAGGTATAACGCGTGAAAACAATAACCTTAAAAAGATACCGCAAATACAATGCGAGTGAGATTATGCCGCTTTATGAGGCGGTCGGCTGGAGCAACTACACGGAGCGTCCGGATATGCTCAAGGCGGCGTACGAGAGTTCTCTTTGCGTGCTCGCCGCTTATGTCGGCGACCGCGTTGTCGGCGTTATTCGTGCTGTTGGCGACAAAGCTTCCATACTTTACGTTCAGGACATTATCGTTCTGCCCGAATATCAGCGCCGCGGCATCGGTACACGAATGGTGAAAAAGCTGTTCGAGCTTTACAGCGATTGCTATCAAAAGGTGTTGCTTACCGACAGCGTTGGGGCGACGGAATCGTTTTATCGCTCGGTGGGCTTATATCCTGCCAAGGAGTTTGGCTGTATGGCATATTTCAGAACGTATTGACGCAAGTGCGCCGCATAAATATAACAAAGCTGTAAATTTCAAAAACCCTATTGCATTATTTAAAAATATCTGTTATAATATATTGGTATGGAAGCCTGCCGGCTTCCGCTAGCGACAAGCTATAAAATAAGGCCATACCAGCCGGGGAATTAGCGGTGCCTTGCACCTGAAGTCCGCTACAGCAGGGGTGGATTCCTATTGTAAGGGCTGATTTTGTGTGGTCTGCACGACGGGCCTTATACGTTGACGGATGGGTCTTGCGCAATCGGAGGCTGTGAACCATGTCAGGTGGGGAACCAAGCAGCATTAAGCAGTTACTCCGGTGTGCCGCGAGGTTACCTGTCCCGAGTATATTCCGGCGTTCACGCACATAAGAGCAGTTCGAGCTTTGGGTGTATGGTCTTATTTTATAGCTTGTCAATTTTTTAGAGAGGACGTGTTATTTTGCATCAGGCGTTATACAGAAAATGGCGCCCGCAGACCTTTTCGGATGTTTGCGGTCAGGACCACATAACGGCTATTTTGCGATATGCCGTTGAAAACGGCAAGACCTCGCACGCGTACCTCTTTATGGGCTCGCGCGGTACGGGTAAGACCACCTGCGCGAAGATACTCGCAAAGGCGGTCAACTGTGAAGCCCCCGAGAACGGCAATCCTTGCGGTAAATGCGCCGCTTGCCTGTCTGCCGATTCGGGAAGCTGTATCGATATCGTGGAGATGGACGCCGCGTCAAACAACGGCGTTGACGATATCCGTCAGATACGCGACGAGGTTGAATACCTGCCTGCCGAGCTTAAGAAAAAGGTTTACATCATCGACGAGGTGCATATGCTCTCGCAGAGCGCGTTCAACGCGCTTCTCAAAACGCTCGAGGAGCCGCCTGCACACGTTATGTTCATACTCGCGACTACCGAAATTCATAAAATCCCCGCGACGATACTCTCGCGCTGTCAGCGTTACGATTTTCGCCGCATTTCAAGCGAGATCATCGCCGCAAGGCTTGAGCATATAGCCAAGGCGGAGGGCATCGAGCTTGACCACGAGGCGGCGTTTATGCTCGCGCATTTGGCGCAGGGCGGTATGCGCGACGCTATATCGCTTCTCGAGCTTTGCTCGGGCGAGAACAAGCCCGTTACCACCGATGTTGTCGAAGAGATAGCAGGCTCGGGCGGACGCGACGTTATAATGAAGCTCCTTAACGCAGTTTGCGACAAGGATTACGATACGATATTTGCCGAGATCGGCAAGATGTTCGTGTCAAGCAAGGATCTTTCGGTGCTTTGGACGGATCTCATCGCGTTTTACCGCGATATGCTCGTCGTAAAGACGACGAAGGGCTCGCGCGAGTATCTCGACCTTTCCGAGAGGCAGTACGCCGAGCTTGTGGAAATTTCGACGCGCTTTGCCGCAGAAACGCTCGTTTACCATGCAAAGCTGATCGACGAGGCGCTCGTTTCGATGCGTATGTCAAATTCTTCAAAGCGACTTATCGCGGAGATGACGCTTGTGCGTATGTGCGACGAGAGATTTTCGACGACTAACGAGGCGCTTGCCTCAAGGCTTACTCTACTCGAGGATAAGCTCAAATCGGGTGCGTACCGAGTAAATTCGGCTCCCTCCGTAAGCGCGCCGCAGGAGCAGACGACGGCGAGTGTTGAGAAAGCGGCTGAGCCAAAGGCTGAAAAGCCCGCCACAAGTGATCCTGCCGTCAAGAAGGAATACAGACAGCTCCCGTATTGGGCGGAGTTTGTGCAAAAATGCTGTGAGCGCGATCTGATGCTCGGCAGTCTGCTTCGCGAGTCGTCCAAGGGCTATACGGTAAACACGGACGAGCTTGTGCATATTCGAACGAGCAACCAAATGGCACTCACAATTATTCGTAATATGTTCCCTCAAATGCTTGAGATACTCAACACGTTCGAGGAAGGACGGCTTACTGCCAGTGACGTAAAGCTCGAGTACGTTCCCGAGAAAAAAGTCGACTCAAACAGCGCTCTCGATGAGCTTGAAAGTAGCTCGGCGGGCGACAATTAATATACTGAAAGGATAACATTATGAAAGCACGTTTACCCAAGGGTATGGGCGGCGGCCCGCAGAATATGAACGCAATGCTCCGTCAGGCGCAGAAGATGCAGGAGGATATGGCTGCAATGCAGGAGGAGCTTGAAGGCCGTGAGTACGACGTAACTGTCGGCGGCGGTGTAGTTTCTCTCAAAATGAACGGTAAGAAGGAAGTTCTCTCGCTTGATATCAAGCCCGAGATCGTCGATCCCGACGACATTGAAACGCTGTCCGACCTTGTTATCGCAGCTGTAAACGAGGCTATTAAGAAGGTTGAGGACACGAGCGCGGCAGAAATGCAGAAGATCACCGGCGACCTCGGTATGGGTATGCCCGGCCTGTTTTAACTCGTATGGCGGAGTATATTCTTCCGCTCGAGAAGCTGATCGAACAGTTTCAAAAGCTTCCCGGAATAGGCAAAAAAACAGCGGTAAGACTTGCGTTTTCGGTGCTTGATTTCACAAGCGAGGAAGCAGAGGCGTTTGCCGATGCGGTGCGCGGCGCGAAGGAGCGCGTGCGTACCTGCTCGGTGTGTCAAAATTTCTCCGACGGCGAGCTTTGCCCCGTTTGCCAAGACGAAAGCCGTGACCGCTCGGTTATATGCGTCGTCGAGGACGCGAAGGCGGTAATGTCGCTCGAAAAGGTCAAGGAGTACAGCGGCGTTTATCACGTGCTTCACGGCGCTATTTCGCCTATGTCGGGCATTGGACCGGACAAGCTCCGTATACGTGAGCTTATGCTTCGCCTTGGTGAGGGCGAGGTAAACGAAATAATCATCGCGACCAATCCGACGGTGGAGGGCGAGGCTACGGCTATGTACATAACCAAGCTCGTAAAGCCGCTCGGCATAAAGGTGTCGCGCCTTGCTTACGGTATTCCCGTGGGCGGCGAGCTTGAGTACGCGGACGAGGTGACTCTGATGCGTGCGCTTGAAGGCCGTAGGACAATGTGAACAAATTTTGATTATTTTTCTATAACTATTGACAAATCGCAAAAATTAATATATAATATACAAGTTAGCACTTTTGTGTCCACAAAACGGAGGTGGTAAAATGGCTATTGATATGCGTTCCGTCCTTTCGGGAGAGGTAACAAAACTGCCGTTTGACTACAGCTTTTCTTTAACAGAGGGCGACTTCGGATTTGACACCAAGGTGGACGGCGTAGTTTTTACAGCCCCCGCACATGTTAGCGGCGAGATCGTTAATATGGGCGGCTACATCGGGCTTCACGCCTCGGTCAGCGTCGATTACGACGCCGAGTGTGCGCGTTGCTTGAAACCCTTGAAGCGCAGCTTCACGGTACAGCTTGAGCGCACGGTCGTAAACCGCGGCGAGCTTGTCAACACAAGCGAGGACGAAGCGGACGACTACATTCAGATAGTTGACGGTATGCTGGAGCTTGATGCTGTGGCGGCCGAGCAGCTTATGATGGAGTTCCCGATGAAGGAGATCTGCTCCGAGGATTGTAAGGGCCTTTGCTTCAAATGTGGCAAGGACTTAAACGAGGGCGATTGCGGGTGTCCGAAAAAAGAAATTGATCCAAGACTCGCAATTTTGCAAAAACTACTTGAAAAATAAAAATAATTGATGTATAATAAAAAGTGTTATACAGTTAAGGAGGTGTCCAAGAATGGCAGTACCGAAGAAGAAAGTCTCCAGCGCGAGACGTGATAAGAGAAGATCTAACGTATGGAAGCTCGAAATGCCGGGTATGGTAAAGTGCCCGAAGTGCGGTGAGTACAACCTCGCACACAGAGTTTGCAGAGCTTGCGGAACCTACAAGGGTGAGCAGGTCGTAAACGTTGACTAATGACGAAAAATGCCCGATGCAACTGCATCGGGTGTTTTTTTCTTTTTAAACACATTGACAAATACCTGCCGATGCGGTAAAATTAATATATCATAAAGACGGGAGGATATGCCGTGTCGCAGAATTTAAAAATAGATCTCACCGAGCGCGATGAGTCGTGGCTTAACGGCGGCGAGGTCGCGGTGCCGCTTGAAATAACGGCGCGCGGGGACACTGTAGCCGTATGCTATTACCCGTCGGCAAAAGCACTTGTGACCGAATTTTTGGAGCGCTTCGGAACGGACAGCATCTCGCTTTTTTCGTGCGATGCCGTGCTGTGGGCGGCGGAGAAATTCGGCGCGTTTTTAGATGAGCGAGGCTTTGAATTAAGCCCCGATTCTTACGATTATTACGTCAATTTTGCACTTCGCGCAAAGCGTGTCGAGGCCTCGCCCGAAGTGCGCCGCCTTTGTGGCGACGAGGGGTATGAGGACCTTACCGATACCGATATTGACGGACTTTTGTCAGAGGGCTACATTGTATACGCGGCGGTGGTCGATAATAAAATCGTGGCTGTTGCAAATACGGGCGAGCCGATAGGCGATGATACGCCGCACGATGTGGAGATAGGCGTTGATACCGCCGAAAAATACCGCCGCCGCGGATATGCGAGGGCGTGCGTGGGTGCGCTCGTGGGCGAGCTTTCGCGCCTTGGTCACACGGCGATATATGAGTGCGCGTCGGGCAATACGGCGTCGATGCGTCTTGCCGAAGGTCTTGGCGGCAAGGCTGTCTATAAGAAATTTTACGTTGTCGGTTTTGCTAAATAACCGATTTTTTGGAGGAATATTATGGCTTTTGACGCAGGAATGGTGTCTGCGATAGTACACGAGCTGAATGCTCGCATAGTGGGCGCGCGAGTTGAAAAGGTGACGCAGCCCGAGCGCGATGAGATCGTGCTTCTCTTGCATCTCGGGCGCGAAAATATGCGCCTTGCGCTTTCGTCGGGCACGAACAATCCGCATTTTAATATAACCTCGACCGTCAAGGAAAATCCGATGACGCCGCCGATGTTTTGTATGCTTCTTCGTAAGCATCTTACAGGGGCGAGAGTGTCGGGCATCACACAGTTTGGCTTTGAACGTGCTGTCGAATTTGCTTTCGACTGTTACGACGAAATGGGATTTGAAACCACCAAGTATCTCGTCACAGAAACTATGGGCAAATACAGCAACGTCATACTGTTAAACGCCGAAAAAAAGGTCGTCAGCGCACTGAAAATCATCGACCTTGCAACGAGTAACGTAAGACAGATACTGCCGGGCTTCCCGTACGAGCTTCCGCCCGAGCAGAAGAAGCTGTCACCACTTACCGCTACGAAGGAGCAGTTTATGGAGGCGTATGCGACGGCAGGAGACGTCTGCGCGGACAAGTTCATACTGTCGAGCTTTTACGGCTTTGCTGCCGTTGTGGCACGCGAGATCGCGTACCGTGCGGCAGGGCAGGTTGACGCACCGCTTCATAAGTGCGATGCCGAGCGGCTTTGGGAGAGCTTTTCGTTTGTTGTAAGCCGCATAAACGGCGGCGAGTACGAGCCGTGGCTCGTGTCCGACGCGTCGGAAAAGCCCGTTGAATATCTTTTCTTCGAGCCGCTTGAATACGGCGCTAATTTTGAAACACGCCGACTTGAGTCCTTTGGCGAGCTGCTTGACGAGTATTTCGGACGGCGCGATAAGGCGGAGCGTATACGTCAGCGTACGGCGGACATTTTCCGTCTGCTTACCAATGCCGAGGCGCGCCTTGAAAAGAAGCTCGCACTTCAGAGGCAGGACCTTCTCGCGTGTGCGGACAAGGAGCGCTACAAGCTGTGGGGCGATCTTATCACGGGCAACATCTACCGACTTTCGCGCGGTATGCAAACGGCGGTGCTGGAAAACTACTACGACGACGCTTGCCCCACCGTGGAAATTCCGCTTGACAAGCGTCTGACACCGCAGCAGAACGCGCAGAAATACTACAAAAAATACAACAAATCAAAGACCGCCGAGATAGAGCTGGCAAAGCAGATAAAGCTCGCCGAGGCGGAGCTTGAATACATTTATACTGTGTTCGACTCATTAACGCGCGCGGAGAGTGAGAGCGATATTTTAGAGATACGCGCCGAGCTTCACGGCTCGGGATATGCTTCGAGAATGAAGAACTATTCGCCAAAGAAAATGTCCGCGCCGAAGCTTATGGAGTTTAAGACGAGCGGCGGATATAAGATTTTGTGCGGCAAAAATAATCATCAGAACGACTATTTAACCACACGTCTTGCTTCTAAAAATGATTATTGGTTCCACGTAAAAAATCAGCCGGGCTCACACGTTGTTATGGTAACGGACGGCGAGGAGCCGAGTGAGCGCGATTTCACCGAGGCGGCTATGGTCGCGGCGTATTACTCCAAGGCAAACGAGGGACAGAACGTCGCCGTTGACTACACGCTTGTACGCA
The DNA here is from genome assembly GCA_045534235.1 of Candidatus Flemingiibacterium sp. Lineage (GTDB taxonomy): Bacteria > Bacillota > Clostridia > Oscillospirales > CAG-272 > Flemingiibacterium. The sequence goes on from JAZSJI010000132.1 coordinate 25,194, forward strand.
ATATTAAGAAGCCGAGCGGCTCGAAGCCGGGCTTTGTGACGTACTCGACAAACTACACGGCGTACGTGACTCCCGACGAAAAAACGGTGCTTGCGCTCAAGGTGAAATAACGGAAATTTAATAGTACACAGGCTTGCCCACTCCCGATTTTGCTGCGGCTTTTTCGGTATGGGCAAGCTCATTTTAGTGAGTGTGCAAAAAACACATTGTAAATAAAAAACATTTCTTCATTATTATAAAGAAATTTTGTAAATTTATGAAAAACCCCTTGCAATTTGCGCGTATTCGCGTTATACTATAACTTGGTATATTATTTAGTAAACGATATTGGTGCTTTGACACCGCTTTTTGGTATCAATTACGCCAAAGAAGGAATACTTGAATATGAATGATGTAATTTACTGGGTGTGGCTTGCCGAGAAAAACGGTGCCGGATCCGCAGATGCCATTAAGATGCTCGAGCATTTTCCTGGCGGCGCGAAGGATATATACGAGGCAACGTATGAGCAGCTTGCCGCTTGTAAGGGTGTTAGCAAGCAGTTTCGCGAGCGGCTTGCGGATCATGACCTTTCGCGCGCCGAGCGAACTCTTGAGTTCTGCTTTATGAACGGTATTCGCGTTATACCGTGTGCCTCTCCGAATTATCCGAAAAGGCTTCACAATCTTTACAACAAGCCTATCGTGCTTTACGCACGCGGTATGATAAAGGATCTTGACGAGCGTTTTTGCGTTACTATTGTCGGAACGAGGACGATGTCGAGCTACGGCAAGCATATGGCGTTCACGCTTGCGCGTCAGCTTATCGCGTACGGTGCGATAATAATAAGCGGTGCGGCGTACGGAGTTGACTCCGCGGCAAACAATACTGCCGTGTTTATGGAGGAGCCGACGGTTGCTGTACTCGGCACGGGCGTAAACGTGCCGTATCCCGCATCAAATAAGGATTTGATCGACTGGATCGGTGCAAACGGTATGGTGGTGAGCGAGTTCGAGCCGAACACTCCGCCGCAAGGACGCAATTTCCCCATACGCAACAGAATTATGAGCGGCCTTGCCGACGCAGTCGTTGTGGTTGAGGGCAACGAACGAAGCGGTGCGCTTATTACGGCGAGATGTGCGTGTGACCAGGGACGCAGAGTGTACGCCGTTCCCGGAAACGTAGGCGCACCGAACAGCGTCGGACCGAACCGACTTATCCGCGACGGTGCGAAGCTCGTGATGTGCGCAGAGGACATCGTTGAGGATTTCGCAGATCGGTTTAATCTAAAAAAGATCGACCGCATCATAAGCAGTGATAAATACATTCGCTATGAATATAATCATAGCATACCCGTGCAGGCTGAAAACAAGCCGCTTTCGCCAAAGGAGCAGGGTAAGCTTGCGCCGATGGATGTTCCGCCGATAAAAAAGGCGGTGGGAGCGAAAAAGCTTCCCGACGTGCCAAGCCCGTCGGATTACCGTAAGAACGCCAAGCGCGGCAGTATAGAGAAGGTGAGCGAGCCGCCAAGGCCGGCACCGACTGTGACCGATGAAAAGGAACGCGAGAGCATACTGTCCTGCCTTGATGAAGTACAGCGCAGAGTGCTTGATGCTATTCCGGACGGGGTATCGGTTACCACAGACAATATCGCACAGACGGGAATTCCCACGGACGAGGTGCTTGCATCGCTCACGATGCTTGAGCTGTATTCTGCCGTAGAGGCGCTCCCGGGTGGGCTTTACAGAAAACTAATATAACAACAGCCGATTGTAGATCACGCAAATTATAAATTGGCTATAACTAATATAACAAAGCAAGGAGAAAATTCTCAAATGGCAAATCTCGTAATTATGGAGTCGCCCACCAAGGCAAGCACAGTAAAGGGTTATCTTGGCTCGGGCTATAAGGTAGTGGGCTGTACCGGTCATATCCGTGACCTGCCGAAAAGCACACTTGGTATCGACGTTGACAACGATTTTTCGGCGAAGTATATCAACATTCGCGGCAAGGGCGATCTTATAAAGAGCCTTAAGAAGGAAGCAAAGCACGCCGACAAAGTATTCCTCGCAACGGACCCTGACCGCGAGGGAGAGGCGATCGCTTGGCATCTTTCGGAAACTCTCGGGCTTCCAAAGTCAAAGATCAAGCGCGTTACCTTTAATGAAATCACCAAGAAGGCTGTCAAGGCGGGTATGAAAACACCGCGCGAGATAGATATGGGACTTGTAAACTCCCAGCAGGCTCGCCGTATACTCGACCGTATCGTGGGCTATAAGTTAAGCCCGTTCCTTTGGAAGACTATCAAGAGCGGTCTTTCCGCAGGACGCGTACAGTCGGTTGCTACGCGTATTATCGTGGAGCGCGAGGAGGAGATCCGCGCATTCGTGCCCGAGGAATATTGGACTGTTGACGTGGTGCTCGAAAATAAGAGCCGCGGCAAGATCAAGGCTAAATTCTACGGCGATGCGAGCGGCAAGCTTGCACTTGCGAGTGAAGAAGAAACGATGAAGGTCGTTCGCGCTGTCGACGGTGAGGAATTTATCGTTAAGTCGGTTAAGAAGGCGATAAGAATTAAGAATCCTGCGCCTCCCTTCACTACGTCCACTCTCCAGCAGGAGGCATCGCGCAGACTCGGCTTCCAGTCGAGCCGCACTATGCGCGTTGCGCAGGAGCTTTACGAGGGTATTAACCTCGGCGCATCGAGCGGCGGCACGCAAGGTCTTATCACCTATATGCGTACGGATTCGCTCCGTATCGCTGATGAGGCGGCTGACGCGGCACAGGCTTATATCGTAGAAAAGTACGGCGAGAGCTTCTATCCCGCAGAGCGCCGTATATACAAGACCAAGGCGGGCGCACAGGACGCGCACGAGGCTATTCGCCCGTCGACGCTTTCCTTCGAGCCCGATAAAATAAAGAAGATGCTCACGACGGATCAGTACCGTCTTTACAAGCTCATTTGGGACAGATTTATGGCAAGCCAGATGGCGTCTGCCGAGCTTGACACCGTAACTGCGGATATTGAGGCAGGCGGATACATCTTCCGCTCAAGCGGCTACACGGTCAAGTTCCAGGGCTATATGAGCGTTTACGAGGAAAGTGAGGATCACGCTCCCCAGACTGCGGCGGATACAGACACTCCCGAAAAGAGTGCAAGACTTCCAAGGATCGAGGAGGGCGACACTCTTAAGCACGGTAGTACCGACTCCGCGCAGCACTTTACCGAGGCGCCGCCGCGTTACAATGAGGCTTCTCTCGTTAAATTCCTTGAGGAGCGCGGAATAGGACGTCCGAGCACGTTCTCCACTATCATTACCACCATTATAGCGCGTGGCTACGTTGTACGCGACGGAAAGATGTTAAAGCCTACCGATCTCGGCGAGATAACTACCAAGCTTATGGTCGATTCTTTCCCGAAGGTTGTTGACTACGAGTTTACCGCTAATATGGAAACCGAGCTTGATGAGATCGCCGAGGGCGATTCCACCGTCAGCGGTGTACTCCACGGCTTCTACGACGATTTTGCAAAGACGCTTGAGTGGGCAGAGGAAAACGTAGATAAGAGCAAGTATCAGCTTCCCGTTGAAGAGACGGATATTATATGCGACAAGTGCGGAGCGAAGATGATTGTCAAGAACGGCCGCTTTGGCAAATTCGCCGCTTGCCCGAACTATCCGAGTTGCAGAAATACCAAGCCTCTTACGGCGAAGGAGCCCGAGAAGATAGACGACAAGCCCGACATTACCACCGATATGGTGTGCGACACCTGCGGAAGTCCTATGGTCATTCGTACGGGACGCTTCGGTAACTTCTATGCTTGCTCGAGATATCCCGAGTGCAAGACCACCCGTCAGGTCGCAAAGGACCTCGGCGTTGCGTGTCCGCTTTGCGGCTCGAAGGTCGTTATCAAGAAGGGCAAGAACCGCTCTATATTCTATAGCTGTGAAAAGTATCCCGAGTGCGGCTTCTCCTCGTGGGATATGCCTACGGGAGAAAAGTGTCCCGAATGCGGTGAGATGCTCTATCGCAAGAAGGGCAAGCCGTACGTGATATGCAAGAAGGACGGCTGTGGTTACAAGAGAGAAGTCGAAGCAAATGGCGACGCAGAATAATATCACCGCAGTAAACGTAGTCGGCGCAGGACTTGCAGGCTGTGAGGCGGCGTGGCAGATAGTAAAGTGCGGCGTGCCCGTAAGGCTTTACGAGATGAAGCCGCAAAAGTACTCCCCTGCACACCACAGCGAGGGCTTTGCCGAGCTTGTATGCTCGAATTCGCTTCGCTCGAATATGCTCTCGAACGCAGTCGGCGTGCTTAAAGAGGAGATGCGTCTGCTCGGCTCGCTTATAATCGAGGCGGCGTACGCGTGTGAGGTGCCTGCAGGCAGTGCACTTGCGGTCGACCGCGAGCTTTTCTCGAAATATATCACCGACAAATTAAAAAATCACCCCCTCGTTGAAGTTATCGAGGGCGAGGTCACCGAGATACCCGAGGGTATTACCGTAATTGCGACGGGACCGCTTACGTCAGAGGCGATGTCTGACACTATCGGTGAGCTTATCGGAAACGATTATTTAAGCTTCTTCGACGCGGCGGCACCGATAGTCAGCTTTGAGTCGATAGATATGACAAGGGCGTTTTACGCCTCACGCTACGACAAGGGCGAGGCATCGTATATCAATTGCCCGTTCACGAAGGAAGAATACGACCGTTTCTGGGAAGCGCTTATAAGCGCCGAGGAAGCCGAGCTTAAGGACTTTGACAAAGCAGGACAGCTTAAGGTGTTCGAGGGCTGTATGCCCGTCGAGGTTATGGCAAAGCGCGGACACGATACGCTGCTTTTCGGTCCGATGAAGCCCGTCGGCATTATCGTGCCGCAGACGGGCAAGGAAGCGTACGCTATCGTACAGCTTCGTCAGGAGAATGCCGAAAAGTCGATGTACAATATCGTCGGCTTTCAGACGCATCTCAAATTCCCCGAGCAAAAGCGCGTGTTCGGTATGATACCCGGACTTGAAAACGCCGAGTTTTTACGCTACGGAGTTATGCACAGAAATACGTTTATGAATTCGCCGAAGCTGCTTGACGGCGCGTATATGTTAAAGTCGCGCCCGGGACTCTTCTTCGCAGGTCAGATGACCGGCGTTGAGGGCTACGTTGAATCCGCGTCGAGCGGACTTGTGGCAGGGCTTAACGCCGCTAAAATGGCACTTGGCGAGGCACCCGTTTATTTCCCGCGCGAGAGCGTTATCGGCTCGCTTGCCGCATACGTCAGCGACGAGGGCATCGTGAACTTCCAGCCGATGAACGCGAATTTCGGACTTGTTGCACCGCTTGGCGTTAAGGTCAAGGGCGGCAAAAAGGCGCGCGGTGAGGCAATGGGAACGCGTGCGCTCGAATGTATCGGCGCACTTATCAACAATAGCAACAATTAATAAAGGAGTGGAGTTATGGAAAAGCTTCCGCTTTCCCTCGAGGTGTTCGAGGAGAGAATCGGATACCGATACAATAACATAAACCTGCTTATCACGGCACTTACCCACTCTTCATTTGCAAACGAGTGTAAGCCGAAGGGAGAGGCGGTCGAGTTCAACGAGCGACTTGAGTTTCTCGGCGACTCGGTGCTTTCGATAATCGTCAGCGATTATCTTTACAAGCACTATCCCGACACTCCCGAGGGCGACCTCACGCGTATCCGCGCGAGCGCGGTGTGCGAGAAAACGCTCGGTAAGCTTGCGCTCGATATGGAGCTTGGTAAGTTTATGCGACTCGGTCACGGCGAGGAGATGTCCAACGGCCGTGAGCGTGTGTCTATACTTGCAGACGCGTTTGAGGCACTGCTTGCGTCGATGTACCTTGACTCGGGCTCGCGTGAGGCGGTGGAGAAATTCCTTATGCCACGCGTTATTCCCGAGATAATACAGTTCGTCGAAAACGGCAAGAACAAGGACTACAAGACGCTGCTTCAGCAGATAGTACAACAAGAGCGCGGAGAGATACTCGAATACGTGCTCGTTGGCGAGGAAGGCCCCGACCACGCAAAGATATTCACGGTCGAGGCAAGGCTCAACAGCAACGTCATCGGTCACGGCAAGGGCAAGAGTAAGCGTGAGGCGGAGCAGATGGCGGCGAAGGAAGCGCTCGTCTTGTTCGGTGACAAATGAAGCACAAAAACGTTCCCGTCTTTATTCCGCACGTAGGCTGTCCGAACGATTGCGTTTTCTGCAATCAGCGGCGCATATCGGGAAAGATGAGCTTCGATATTCACGCCGTTCGTGACGAGCTTGAAAATGAGCTTTCAACGGTCGATTCCGAAGCCACAGATGCGGAGATAGCATTCTTCGGCGGCTCGTTTACGGGAATTGACCGCGGCGATATGCTATATCTGCTCGGGCTCGCAAAGGAGCACGTCGACGCAGGAAAGGTGCGTGCGATACGTCTTTCCACCCGTCCCGATTATATTGACGGTGAGATACTCGATATTCTCGCATCACACGGCGTTACCGATATTGAGCTTGGACTGCAGAGTATGTGCGACGAAGTGCTCGCGGCATCCAAACGCGGACATACGGCAGAGTGCGCAAGGGCGGCGTGCAGGCTTATAAAGTCGCGCGGATTTAATCTTGTCGGGCAGATGATGATAGGACTTCCGAAATCGACACTCGCGGACGAAATTGCAACCGCGAGGGAAATCGTTTCGCTCGGATGCGACGCGGCGAGGATATACCCGACTGTGGTTTTCCGCGATACGGAGCTTGCCTATATGCTCGCCTGTGGCGAATATACACCGCTTACAACCGAGGATGCGATAGAGCGCTCGGCAGCGGTGCTTGAGATATTTATAAAAAATAACGTGCCCGTTATACGCCTCGGACTTTGCGCCGCGGACAACCTTTTCGAGGAGGGCACGATGGTCGGCGGAGCGTACCACAGTGCGTTTGGCGAGATGGTATACTCCGAGCTGTACTACAAAAAAATCCGCGAATATATCGCGGAAAATTCCCTCGCAGATAGGATGCGCAACCGTGACGTTGCCGTGTACGTGCCGCGCGGAGAGGTGTCAAAGGCGGCAGGGCAAAAGCGCGCGAATAAAACGCGCATATGCGCCGAATACGGCGCGAGGAGCGTAAAAATAATCGAGCGCGCGAATTTGGAAAAATACAGCGTGCGCGTTGAGGTGTAGCGCATAGGCGGGGCGTCGAGGACGTCGCCCCCTACAGTAGAGAACAAGCGGCTACACGAAACGATTTGCCGGGGAGGGGGACCCGGCTGCCTCTGTGGTGAATGCGCGACAATCGAAGCATTTAGCCAAAGTTGGCGAAGCCCTATAAAGTTTTTTGCCAGGCTTTTTTTCAAAAAAGCCGCGTAATCCTATACGCAAACAAGTCTAATTTTCAAACTTCAGGGAAAGGAGAACCACAAATATGTACTTAAAATCACTTGAGCTGTTCGGTTTCAAGTCCTTTCCTGACCGTACCGTGCTTAAATTTGACCGAGGAGCAACGGTCGTAGTCGGACCGAACGGAAGCGGAAAATCGAATATATCCGATGCTATGCGTTGGGTGCTTGGCGAGGTATCATCAAGACAGATACGCGGCACGAAGATGGAGGACGTAATATTTGGCGGCACGGACGACAGACGTCAGATGAACTTTGCCGAGGTAACGGTGACGTTCGACAATACCGACCGTCAGATGGATATCGACTTTGACGAGGTGTCGGTAACTCGCCGCTACTACCGTAAGGGCGAGAGCGAATATTACATCAACCGCAAGGCAGTCAGACTTCGCGACATACACGAGCTCTTTATGAACACGGGCGTCGGACGAGAGGGTTATTCTATCGTCGGACAGGGACGAATTGCCGAGATAATTTCGAGAAAGAGTGAGGACCGCCGTTCCATTTTCGAGGAGGCGGCAGGAATTTCCAAGTATCGCTACAAGAAGGAGGAGGCGGAGCGCAAGCTTGCTTCCGTCGACGATAATTTAACGCGCCTTCGCGATATTATGTCCGAGCTTGAGGGGCGTGTCGGACCGCTTGAGAGAGAGTCCGAGAAGGCAAGGAAATATCTCGAGTACTTTGAAGTTAAGAAGCGCGACGACGTTTCGCTTTGGATATACGATATGGACAAGCTTTCCGCAGACTTAAAGGAAGCGGACGACCAGCTGAAATTGTCGAAAAACGAGCTTGATATAGTTACCGAGGCGCTCGAATCGCTCGAAAATCAGAACGAGCGCATTTTCGAGGTGTCGCAGGAGTCTAAATATAAATACGAGCAGTTGCAGTCAGAGATCGAGGCGGCACGTCAGACCTCGCACGAGCTCGACAACAAGATAAAGCTTACCGAGAACGACGTTGCTCACCGCGAGATGCAGATCTGTGACAAGAGCGAGGCTAAGCTAAAGCTTACCGAGCGTAAGGCGCAGCTTGAGGAGCAGTTAAGACTTAAGAAAGAGGCGCTCGATTTAGCGTCGGGCGGCGCGGACAGCCTTTCTGCGGATCTTGCCGCACTTGAGTCGAAGGCGGAGACGGCACGCCGTGAGCGCGACGAGCTTCGCGAAAAGCTTGACAGACAGCTTGAAGAATTAAAGCGCGGCGAGGAGCGTATCGTTGAGCTGAAAATTCGCCTTTCCGTACTCGACACGACGGAAAAGACCGACAGCGACAAAGCAAGCTCGCTTCGTCTAGAGCTTGACAAGTACGCCGAAAGCAGTGCGATGCTCGAAGCTCGCGCAAATAAGGCGGATAAGGTAATCGCCGACTACCGCCAAAAGAGCGAACAGCTTACTGCCGAGATTTCAAAAATGACGGCGGCTGTAGACGAGCTTAAGAAAAAGAAGCAGGACCTTATAGACGTTTCAAATGAAACCTACCTCGAGTATACTGCGAAGAAGCACCGTATCGACGCCATTCGCCGTATGGAGGAGCTTTTCGAGGGATACGCGCAGAGCGTACGCTTTGTGATGAGCGAATACGAGGCAGGGCATATTGGGGGCACGTCGCGCATCTCTGATATTGACGCGGAAGGCGGGCGCATATACGGTCCCGTGTCGCGACTTATAAACGTAAGCTCGCGCTACACGCTTGCCATCGAAACCGCGCTCGGCGCGAATATTCAGAACATCATCGTCGACGACGAGAATACCGCGAAGGCGGCGATACGCCACCTTAAGGATAAAAACGCAGGCCGCGCGACGTTCTATCCGATAAGCTCGATGAAGCCGCGCTACAGCCAGATTCCTGATGCGGAGTGTAAGCGCTATACGGGCTATCTCGGTACGGCGGATACGGTTATGGAGTTTGAGGAAAAGTAGGGGGGGGTTATGAGAAACGTGCTCGGTGCTAGGCTTATTTTCGATAATATCGAAAACGGCGCCGTTATGGAGAAGGGTAGGGGGTACAAGGTGCGCGTGGTTAGGGTTG
>JAZSJI010000101.1:0-17533 GCA_045534235.1 Candidatus Flemingiibacterium sp.
CGAGAGAACACGCCCGGCTTCTTAGCCTTCTTTTCGATTTCCGCCATAGTTGATCCTCCAATCAATTATTTACCGCTTGTGCGATTACTTGGTTTCCTTGTGAAGGGTATGCTTGCGGCAGAATTTGCAGTACTTGTTCATTTCAAGTCTGTCGGGGTCATTCTTCTTGTTTTTCTTTGTGTCGTAGTTTCTCTGCTTGCACTCAGTGCACGCCAGCGTGATTTTAACTCTCATTTTTTCGGCACCTCCCGATTAGATTATGCGAGGGTTGTCCCCACGCACGTTAGAAATTGTGATAACGTCGCTGTTACATGGCAGCAAGCGATGCTCTCACGTACCTCCCTCCCGAAAACGCGCTTTTTTCACACAATTCTCGCGGCGATTTTTGCGCAAAAAAAGAACCCTCTCGCAGAGGTAAAAATATTTTACCACACTTTTGCCCTTTTGTCAATAGTTTTTTTGAAAAAAGTTTTTGGGCGCATAATATATTATTGAAATGAAAAACATTTGACGACTCGACGAAACTGTGATATACTATACTCATACCACTAACCACAATAGGAAGGGAAATATGAACACCGAATTTTTACCGCTTTCGCGCGCCGATATGGACGCGCGCGGCTGGGACCGTCCCGATTTCGTATACGTAACGGGTGACGCTTACGTCGACCACCCGAGCTTTGGCGTTGCCATAATATCGCGAGTGCTCGAGGCAGAGGGCTTCCGCGTTGCGATACTCTCGCAGCCGGATTACAAATCCTGCGATGCCTTCCGCGAGTATGGCAGATCGCGACTCGGCTTTCTCGTTACCGCGGGCAACATCGACTCTATGGTTGCACATTACACCGCGTCTAAAAAGCGTCGCTCGACCGACTATTATTCGCCCGGCGGCAAAATGGGCAACCGCCCCGACCGCGCGTGCATAGTATACTGTAACCGTATCCGCGAGGCGTACGGCGACGTGCCGATAATTCTCGGCGGACTTGAGGCGTCGCTTCGTCGCTTTGCCCACTATGACTATTGGGACGACAAGGTACGCCGCTCGGTGCTTATCGACTCGCGTGCCGACATTCTGACCTACGGTATGGGCGAAAATATCCTTCGCCGTATCGCCGCGCTTCTTGACAAGGGCGTGCCGATCAAAAAGATTCGCGACGTGCGTGGCACCGTCTACGCCGCCGCGAAGGGTGACGCGGTACATTTCGACGTCGCGGGCTCGTGGGACTACGACGAATTAAAGACCGACAAAAAGCGTTACGCCGAGGCGTTTGGCGTACAGTATCGCAACACTGATGCAATAAGCGGTAAGGCGATGATCGAATATTACGACAACAAGCAGCTCGTGCAGAACCCGCCGATGCCGCCGCTTGAACGAGAGGAGCTCGACGCGGTCTATGCGCTTCCCTACACGCGACGCTATCATCCGTCGTACGAGGCGGTTGGCGGCGTACCCGCTATCACCGAGGTAGAGATGTCGATAACGCACAACCGCGGCTGCTTTGGTGCGTGCAATTTCTGCGCGCTTGCGTTTCATCAGGGACGCACCGTACGCTCGCGCTCGATTGAATCGGTCGTTGCAGAGGCTAAAAAGATAACCGAGTCGCCGAACTTCAAGGGATATATCCACGACGTCGGCGGCCCTACGGCGAATTTCCGCTATGCGGCGTGTAAAAAGCAGCTTACAGAGGGCGTGTGTGCAAATCGTAAATGCCTTGCGCCGACACCGTGTAAGCAGCTTATTGCAGACCACAGCGAGTATATCGAGCTTCTTAGGCGCGTGGAGAGCCTGCCGAAGGTTAAAAAGGTGTTTGTACGCTCCGGCATACGCTTTGATTACGTGCTTGCCGACAAGGACGAGAGCTTTTTCAAAAAGCTCGTGCGCGATCACGTCAGCGGACAGCTAAAGGTTGCGCCCGAGCATTGCTCCGCGCACGTGCTGTCGTATATGGGCAAGCCTGCGGTCGAAAGCTTCGAGGCGTTCAAAAAGCGATATTTTGAACTTACAAAGAGCTTTGGCAAGGAGCAGTATATCGTGCCGTACCTTATGTCAAGCCACCCGGGAAGCCGTATGGAGGATGCAGTCGAGCTTGCACTCTACCTTAAAAAGTGGGGATACGCGCCCGAGCAGGTGCAGGACTTTTACCCGACGCCCGGCACGGCATCGACCGTTATGTACTACACGGGCATTGATCCGCTCACGATGAAGAGCGTTTACTGTGTGCGTGACTACAAGGAAAAGCAGATGCAGCGTGCGCTGTTGCAGTTTAACCGCCCGGAAAATGCCAATATGGTGCGTGAAGCACTTAAAAAGTGTGGTCGCGAGGACCTTATCGGCTACGGCGAGGGCTGTCTTGTGAAGCCCGAGCGCGATGGCGGACAGGGAAAATATGCCGGTGCGGCAGGCGTGCGCCGTGGCACAAAGGATAAAAGAGGCAGCGCAAAAACCGCCGCAAGAACGAATAAAGGCGGCAAGCGGGCGACCGATAAGAAAAAGCCAACGAATAAGTCGCGCCGCCGCGGTACATCATAAGATTACATTATTCTTACAAAACGGAAAAGTGTATTGAAATTTTCGCTTGATTGGTGTATCATATAATCAAGAAGTAAAAGAGGCATCAATACGCGAAAGGAATGATTTTAGTGCCGATGCAAACAGCAGACCGTGAGGAGCATATGTCGCAGGATAGATCAAAGACCCTGACCTTCACTGTTCCGGAGGACAGAGAGGATGAAACCAGACGTACGCTTATCACTATATATGAGGCTCTCCGCGAAAAGGGCTATAACCCGATAAACCAGATCGTCGGCTATATCCTTTCGGAGGATCCCACGTACATCACCAACTATAAGAATGCACGCAGCCTTATCCGTCGCATCGACCGCGACGAGCTGCTCAATACTCTGGTCAGAAACTATCTTGGAGTTTGATGCTTCCTATGGAAATTATTGATCTTCACAAACTTGAGAGAGAGGAGAGCGTCAGCTCTCCTCTCTCTGTAGCGCTTGGAAATTTTGACGGAGTCCACGTCGGACACGCCGCACTTATAAAGCGCGCGGTCGAATATGCGAGGGCGCACGGCGTAAAAGCGGCTGTCTGGACGTTTTCTGACGATGCGGCGGCGATTCCGAGTAAATCGGGCGCAAGATGTATTACCTCGGCCGAGGAAAAGCTTGCGATTTTTAAATCGCTTGGCGTCGATTTCGCTTTTCTTTTGCCTTTTGACGAGGTCCGCGATTATTCTCCTGAGAAGTTCGTTCGTGAGATGCTTATAGAAAAATGTAATACGGTATGCGCGGTGTGCGGCTTTAATTTCCGCTTTGGCAAAAACGGAGCGGGGAACAGTGAGGTGCTCGCACAGCTTATGTCACCGCGCGACTGTATTGTCGTGCCTGCCGTATACGTTGACGGAAACGTCGCAAGCTCGACGGCAGTACGCGCACTTATCGAGGGCGGCGACGTCGAGGAGGCTGCAAAGCTTCTCGGACGTGCGTTTTCCATTGAGGCGCCCGTTGTCGAGGGAAAGCACCTCGGACGCACAATCGGAATGCCTACGATAAATCAGAATTTTAAAGACGGACATATTATACCGAAGCACGGCGTGTATGCGTGCATTGCCGAAATCGGCGGCAAGGAATTTTGCGGTGTCGCAAACGTCGGCACGCGTCCGACGATCAAGGAGGACGCGCACGTTGTAAACTGCGAAACGCACATCATCGGCTACGACGGCGAGCTTTACGGCAAAACCGTTAAAATTTCCTTCTGCCGTCGCCTTCGAGACGAGATGAAATTTGAGGGCGTTGATGCACTTCGTTTGCAGGTACAGCGCGATATTGAGGCGACGGTGAAATATTTTTCAAAATAATGTAGAGGGCGATATGAAAAAAAGTATTGTATCGGCGATGCTTCTCGCCGTTCTGGCATTCCTTATGACCGCGCCTGTCTTTGCTGATGAGGCGAGCGAGGAGGGTATACTTGAGCCGCCGGTTATTGAAAACGTAGGCGCGGCAACCGTATATAATATTGAAAACGATATCTATATCTACGACCATAACGCGGATAAGGTCATATACCCCGCGTCTACGGTCAAGCTTATGACGGCTATAGTAGCCATAGAGGCACTTGGCGGTAATCTTATGCACGAGGTTATGGTCAGCAGCAAGCATATCGAGGGTGTCCGCGGCAACAATATCGCGCTCAAACGCGGCGAGGTGCTGACAGTCGAGCAGCTTTTGCTTGCGCTTCTCTGCGGCTCGGCCAATGATGCGGCAAACGTGCTTGCTTTTGAGGTGGCAGGAAGCGTTGAAGCGTTTGTTGATATGATGAATGAAAAGGCGAAGGAACTCGGTGCGCTCAACACGCACTATACAAACCCGACGGGAATACACGATCCCACAATGGTGACGACAGCGCACGACACAGCGCTTATCGCCGCGTACGCGTACAAGACCGAGCCGATAACCGAGATGTCTACGCTCGAAAAATTTACTCTCCCCAAAACAAACAAGGCAAAGGCACGTACGGTATTCAACAAAAACCATTTTTATTCTACGCTTACCGAGTTTATTTACCTTTGGAGCATTCCCCGCGGACTTAACGCAGGCTACACGAACGAGGGCGGTTATTGCCTCGCTACTACCGCAACGCGTGACGGTCTTACGTACGTTGTTGTTACAATGAACGCGACGCGCGACGAGGAATACATATACTCCTACACTGAAGCGGCGAAGCTTATCAAATGGGCGTTTGATGCGTACGAGTATACGAGCGTGCTTGCGACGTCCGACATGATATGCGAGCTCCCCGTCAGACTCTCGAGCAAGGTGGACTACGTTACGCTGTTCCCGTCGGATGCTGTGGAGCTGTATCTGCCTGTGGGTATAGACGTCGATGCCGACGTAAAGCTCGAGTGGACGCTTGAGAGGGAGTCTTTTACCGCGCCCGTAAGCGAGGGCGAGGTTGCCGGACAGATAACGGTTTCCTACGAGGGTAAAAAGCTTGCGACTGTCGATCTTGTGACACGCAACAGCGTCAACCGCGACAACGTTTTGTACGTACTCGATCTGATGCTTGGAGTGACACGCACGCGCACGTTCCGCCTGATCGCGACGTTAGCGGTTCTCGCGCTTGTTGCATACGTTGGCGCTCTTGTTTATATTACCGTTCAGAGAAATAAGAAAAAGAGATAATAGCGAAAGCCGCCGCAGAAATTCTGCGGCGGCTTGATTTTTTATGTCTTTATTCCTCTATCTGCGCGCAAAGGCGATCGTCACAGCAACAATGTGCGCTATTTCGCTTTTTGGCACGCAGCTTTTCGCGTATGCGCTTTACAAGTGCCGCAACGAGCACGGCGATGAATATGCCGCCGAGCAGTATAAGCGCGAGCTTTACCACCGATACGGATTTATCGTCCTTCGCGGTGATACTGAAAATAGGCTTGCGGCTCTTATCGCTCGGATAGAGCGCGAGAGTATGCTTCCACGAGTGCTTCAAGGTTGGAACGTGAAGTGCGTGTGGGCGCTTCTTGGCACCCCTTGATTTTTTAAAAAGCTTCGTCATTTAAGCCGGCACCTTTCGTAGTTTATTTCTTATTCTTGGCACGATCGACCGGTTTAATACCGAATATGGAAAGGATTCTGAAATTTTTTGTTCCGAGGTTGTATGCGAGCAGGCCAACAAGCAGGGAGGGGATTATGATAACGAAGAACCACCAAAAGTTTTCGATTATCTGTGGGGAATATGCGGCACTGTCAAGCAGCTCGAGCGCCTCGGTTACTGCGGAGGAGGATACGCCGGAGTTGTCTATAGCGGTCATTGCATCGCGGATATTCAGAATTGTGTAGTTCGGATTGTCGATAAGCTCGAGTGCCTTTGTGATCTCGGGCGCGCCCTCGGCTGTGCCTCGAAGCAGCTCGACTGCCTTGGAAACCGATGCATTACGGTAGATCGCATATTCGAGGAAGTTCATCACGCCAAAATACATATTGTTGAGAAATCTTGAAACGATGTCGCAGATCATACTCATGCTCTGACCGAATTTCGTGTCGATCATAGCGCCGATACCGATAAGCGTTGCGCAGATAAAATTGGGGATGTTTGCGCCAAGCGAGATAAGGAGTCCCTTTGCCGGACTTGAAGGCATACGGCCTGCATCTATGCGAAGCTTATCCTTCGCGCCGAGCTCCCAGCACACCGAGTAGTTAAGATAAAGAAAGAAAAGTATCGAAAATATGCTGACTAAAAGCATCGTTTTTCTGTTTGAAAACGTCGCCATTGAAAGCATTAGCGCAAACACCGTAATTGCGATCTGATTCAAAAACAGCTTGACTATGCTGTATCCGTTTTCTTTAAAAAATGATTTCATAAAAGCATATCACCGTAATTCCCGCGAAATATCGCGTGTAGTATTAAATATATTTTATATTTAAGTGTGCACTTTTGCAATAGATGTACGCAAAAGTTTACAGTTTATTCGCTGAAGGTTTACCGCCGCGATGCTCTTGACAAAGCGGAGAGGGCGGTGTATAATTGTATTATACAAAATTTTTGTTGGAGGGATGCATATGCAAACCCTGGTAAACTACGATGAGCTTCCAGCCGCGGTGCGCGACTTTGTCAGATACAAACGGACGGTGCAGGAGCGCTCGCAAAAGACGGTGGACGAGTACGCGCTTGACCTTCGCACGTTTTTTCGATATCTTCTTGCCGTGAGAAACGGCAAGGACGCTGCCGCGATGACGGACGAAGATTTTGAAAAAATCGATATATCCAACGTCGATATGAATATTATTTCTTCCGTAACAAGCAAGGAAGTGTACGATTTTCTTTACTATACGCAGGAAATCCGCGATAACAAATGGTCGGCGCGCGCAAGAAAGCTGTCTGCGCTCAAAAGCTTTTACAAGTATCTGACGGTAAGTGCCCGCGCGTGTGAAAACGATCCGACGAAGAATATCGAGGGGCCGAAGAAGAAGAAAACGCTTCCGAAATATCTCACCCTTTCCGAGAGCGAGTCGCTTCTCGAGGCGGTGCGCTCGGATGAAATGTCCAAAACGCGCGAAAGGGACGAGTGCATACTCGTTTTGTTCCTCAACTGCGGAATGCGACTTTCCGAGCTTGTGGGAATTAATCTTTCCGACATTGACCGCGAGATGGAGTCGCTCCGAGTTATCGGTAAGGGCGCGAAGGAGCGTATGATATACCTAAACGATGCCTGCCGCGATGCTATACGCGCGTATCTGCGCGTGCGCGACACGGTAGAGGTCGAGCAAAAGGACAGAAACGCGCTGTTTTTGTCCTCGCGCCACACTCGTATCAGCAACAAAACGGTGCAGTGGGTGGTCTATAAGTACCTCGACGCCGCAGGGCTTGGACACAAGCATTTTTCCACGCATAAGCTGCGCCACACCGCGGCAACGCTTATGTATCAGACGGGAAACGTGGACGTGCGCGTGCTCAAGGATATTCTCGGTCACGAGCAGCTTAACACCACGCAGATATACACGCATATAAGCGACGAGAATATGAAAAAAGCCGTCGCCGCAAATCCGCTTGCAAGCTTTCGCGCGAAAGGGAGGAACGATGTGGACGACGGGGACGACGAAGAATAACACAAAAGGTCGATTTTTATATCGACCTTTTGTGTTTTTACTTTTAAACTTTTAAAAAGAGATATTTACAATTTCCGTATCAACGATGGTTTCCCAACTGTCGGCATCGTAAATGTGGAAGGAGAGATCTACGTCGTTAATGGAAGTGATCTCATTTTCCTCAAGATCGGAGTCCATAAACGTAATGGCACTTACGGCTCGCTTGCCGGCGGCTACGTCACAAGAGAAGATAGCATCTACCATAAACCCATTGATTGATACATCTCTGGTCTGTACCGTGATGCTTTCGCCACTGTTGTTTTCAATGTAAACGACAATGCTTGGACCAAATATAGAGGCATCATCTGCCAGCCCTTTTATAATGATTCTCACGCCGTTTCCGTTGCAAGCAAGGTCGCCGCTGTCATCATACGTGTATTTATAGGTATCTGCCGCAGAGGTCTTTAACTGAATCGTGCTGGTGTCCAGATAGGTGTCCCAATCTTCCGAATCAAAAATATGGAAAGAAAATTCCATATCGGCGATGATGTCAACGCCGCACATCTCAAGATCGGACTTCATAAAAGTTAAGCTGTCGTTGGCCTTTTTGCCATTGGCGACGTCAACGGACATCATAGTTTCCGCCATATAACCGTTGACGGAGGCGTTGCGGCACTGGAAGGTCAGGTCTTTTCCGGAATTGTTTTCAATAAGCAGCTTGATTTCGGGACCGAAAAGAGAATCTGCATCGAGGCTTTTGGCGGTGATTTTTACGCCTGCCTCATCGACGAGCACGGTCTGTGTAATGGATGGCGCTTCTTCAGGCACTTCGTTTTGGCCGTTTTGATGTATATCATCGGTGTCGTTGCCTATAACTACATCAGACGGTGGATTAACTTCTTCGGGTGAATAGCTGACACAAGCCGTCAAGGACACGGTCAGGATGAGCGCGAGGATAATTGTCGATGTTTTTTTCATAAGTTTATCTCCTTTGAGGTATTATTCCGATACGGAATTATTTATATTATAATTCCGAAACGGAATTTTGTCAAGCCTTTTTTGATATATAATTCTAAAAAGGTCTATAATACCAAAAAGGATAGATGCGTATGAAACTTCGGAAGCAGGCTTACGGTTCAGCTAATATGGTTGGAAGAAATATTGAGCGCCTACGCAAGGAAAAAGGAATAAAGCAAAAGGATTTCATTGCAAAAATTCAGGTGATGGGATGCAATATGAATCCCACGAGCTACTCCAAATTGGAGGGACAGGTGAGGGCGGCGACCGACAAGGAGGTCTTCGTGATTGCCAAAGTTCTTGGTGTCCCGATGGAGCGGCTTTATGAGGATACAATGATATGATAATAAAAACACGCCCGACGGCTTGCCGTCGGGCGTAACTGTTTGTGATTACTTATAGAGAGGACCGTAGGTTGCACAGGCTCTGTAGTCCTGACCTTCCTTGTCCATACCGAATGCGTTCCAAGCTGCAGGACGGTAGATGTCGTCAGCGGGAACGTTGTGCATACAAACGGGGATGCGAAGCATCGAGCACATTGTGATAAGGTCTGCGCCGATGTGACCGTAGGAGATAGCACCGTGGTTAGCGCCCCAGTTCATCATTACCTCATAAGCGGTCTTGAAGGGCGAGCCCTCCTTGCCGTCGCAGCGCGGTGCAAACCAAGTACAAGGCCATGTGGGGTTGAATCTAATCAGAATTGTATCCGAAACTTCGTCGGGAAGGTTTACAGTCCAACCTTCAGCAATCTGAAGCACGGGGCCAAGACCCTTAACGAGGTTCATACGGATCATCGTGCAGGGCATCTCCGCCTTGGTAGTGTAGTGGCTGGAGAAGCCGCCTCCTCGGAAGTTATCCTGACCGGCTTCGCACCAAACGGTAGCGTCGGTCATCTTCTTGATGTCCTCGTTTGTAACCTCCCACCACTTCTTCATGGTAGCGTTGCCGTTTTCGTCTGTGCAAACGCCCGAAGCGTCAAGGCAAGCCGCACCGGAGTTGAGAAGGTGGATAATGCCGTTGGACTCGGCAGCCTTGCCCTCAAGCTTGTAGCCGGTAACGCGCTCGGTAGCTTCACCGGACCAGTACGTGCGAACGTCAGCAAATATCTGAGCTCTGTGTGTGAGAAGTCTCATCATAAGCATGCACATACCGTTGAGGATGTCGGTCTCGGTAGCAAGAGTATACGGCTCGCGCGCGCCCTCGTAGTCAAACGAGGAGGAAAGAAGTGCCTCGGGGTAGTCACAGTTGGGCCAATGGTCTGTCCACTGTCTCTGTCCCTGGAATCCGCCTGCGATAGCGTTGTGTCCGACCTTTTCTTCCTCGAACTTGTCGGAAAGACGGGGGTTGCCTGCCATAAGGTCCTTGATGATGCAGTACATCTTAACGGTGAATTCCCACTGCTTTTCTTTTTCTTCGGGAGTGAACTTGATTCTCACCTTTTCGCCGAGGAAATCAACCTCTTCGGGGTTGTCGTCACGACCTTCCTTGCAGTGCTCCTTGGTCCAAGCGAGAGCCTTCTGGTAGTCCTCCTCACAGTAGATGCCTTCCTCCATACGGCGAAGGATCTCAACCTCGTCAACGGACTCAACTCTCATTCCAAAGTAATCCTCAAGCATAGCCTGATCCATAATGGAGCCGGCAATACCCATACACTGCGAACCGATCTGCAGATAAGACTTGCCTCTCATGGTTGCAACGGCAACCGCCGCGCGACCAAATCGGAGAAGCTTTTCCTTTACGTCCTCGGGCATCTGAGTTACCTGATCTCTGTCCTGAACCTCGTGACCGTAGATGCCAAACGCGGGAAGGCCCTTCTGCGCGTGACCTGCAAGAACGGCTGCAAGGTATACCGCGCCGGGCCGCCCGGTTCCGTTGAAGCCCCAAACGCCCTTGATGGTGTGAGGGTCCATATCCATGGTCTCCGAGCCGTAGCACCAGCAGGGTGTTACGGAAAGCGTTATGGAAACGCCTTCTTTTTTAAACTTGTCTGCACACGCCGCTGCCTCGGGAACACGACCGATGCAGGTGTCTGCCATAACGACCTTTACAGGCTCTCCGTTAGAGTAGAAGAGATTCTCCTCAAAGAGCTTCTTCGCGGCTTCGGCCATTGCCCAAACCAGGGGCTCGAGAGATTCACGCATCATCTGCGGACCGCGGCGTCCGTCAACGATAGGACGGATACCTATAACGGGATAATCGCCAATGTATCTGTTTTTTGCCATATGTGTTTTCCTCCTTAAAGTGAAATTATAACTTTACAAAATAAGTTTACCATATACCGAGAAGAAAAACAATGTTTTTTTAACCGAAATATATGCACATTTCGGTATTTTTTAAAATTTGCGTTTTTTCGGACGTGTCGAAATCTTGACTTGATGAGAAGATTATGGTAGAATATACGCATATGTGCTGTACTGAAAAATGACTACTAAATACGGAGGATATTACGCATGAATTTCTACCGTCACAGACCGCTTGCACTCATAATCACGATATGTGTTTTAGCGTCTGCGGCGGTATATTTTTTGCCGGGGCATCTGAAGGTCGCGTTTATAGCTTTAATTGCCGTATTGGCGCCGATTTCGGTGTCGGTTTTGAAAAGGTGCGGTGTTAAGGTTGTGTGTAACATCTCACCGGCTCCGTTCATATTCATCTGTGCGACGCTTACAATGGTAATGACGCTTATATCCTTCGTTTACTTTGACGTTCACGTCGCAAGGTACGACGCTCTGACGAAGGGAAGTATAAAAGCGACCGTAACGTCGGTCGAAAGCCGCACGGCATACGGCGCGGTATACAGTGTTCGAATGAGTGCGCGCGACGGCAAAGCCGAGCACGCCAAGGGGTTTATTGCTATAGATGACGCAACGCAGTTTAATATCGGCGACGTTATCGAAGCGGACGTTGAATTTTGCATTCTTGAAGATTTTTATTCTTACCGCGAGGCGTCCCGCTTTGAGCTTATTACAGACGGCGTTGCCTTTACCGCGAACACGGTTGGCGAGGTCAGACTGTGCGGAGAGGATAACGGGATATTCACATTTCTTGCAAGGCTTCGCGAACGCTTCAGCGCGAAAATTTCACTATATCTCGATAAGGACAGCGCGCCTCTTGCAGACGCGCTTTTTCTTGGAAAACGAGCAGACCTCGGTAAAATAAAGCGCGATTTTACCTACATAGGAGCGATGCATCTTTTGGCACTCAGCGGACTTCATTTGAGCATTGTTGCGGGCGGGCTTGAACGGCTGCTTATGCATCTTGGCGTTGGCGCTAAAGCCAGATATATTCTGACAGTTTTACTTGCCTTCTTTTACGTTGCGCTTACGGGCTTTATCCCGTCAGCGACGCGCGCCGCAATTATGCTTGCGCTTGTATACACTGCATCGTTTCTTGATACCGACAGCGACAGAGTGACCTCGCTTTTTATTGCGGTGGGAGTTATAGCCCTTTTCGATCCTACGGCGATATTTGACGTAAGCCTTCAACTTTCGTTTGCGGCAACGCTTGGGATTTTACTTGTCGCCGAGCCTGCAAAGCGACTGTCTGAGAAGCTTGCTCCGAGTGGAAAATCGCGGACGCTGCTTCGTGCTGTGATACGTATAGCGTGTGGAATGGTATCGTCGCTTGGTGCGATAATGTTTGTTCTGCCACTCGTGTGGTTTTATTTCGGAGAGGCGTCACTTATGTCGGTCGTGGCGACGCTTGTTATGACGCCGATATGTGAGCTTTTGCTCGTTCTTATCCCACCGCTTCTCATATGCTCACTTTTTGAGTGGCACTCCGCCTGCGCAGTTATCGGAGGCGCGGTACGTGCCGTATCCGCGATGTGTGCCGACGTGGCCGCCGAGCTTTCCGAACACTCCGCTCTCGTTTCACTCGGCTACCCGTTTGCTCTGCCGATACTGGTAGGCTGTATCGCGGTTATAGTCTATATGGCTGTGCGTGGGTGCCGGAATTGGCTGTATGCGCTCATCCCGTTCGCCGCATCCGTCGCGGTATTTCTCGCAGGTGTTGGTGTGTACGATGCTGTAAATGATGGACGCGTGACAGTAGATATGGCGAGCAGCACGTCGAGCGAGGCGATAACGCTCACGTCAAAACGTGCTGCAACCGTGATATTCATCGGGGAAGGCTCATCGCAGACCGTTTATCCGACACTCGACTTTCTCGCAAAGCGTAATCTGACGCAGATAGAGGCGCTTGTTTTGACAAGCGCTTCAAGACGGCACGTGAATTCTGTACGGAAGCTCCTCAACTACCGCAAGGTTAAGACGGTGTTTGTTCCGATCCCGCAGGACGAGCACGGGGTGTATATCGCAGCTGATATTGCCGAGCTTGCGAGTGAATACGGGTCGCAGCTCGTTCTTTACGATCGCGCGAACGGTTCAACGCTGATACATGGGGACGTTACCGTTAATATAGCGAAAGAAGCGAAGCTTTCGCGCTCGGTGACTCCGTTGACGGCAATCACGTTTACACGCGGCGACACCGTCGCGGCTTACGTTGGCGCTTCTCTTTGGGAGGACGCTCGAGTGTGGAGCCTTGTAAACGGCTCAAAATATATGATATTCGGCTCGTGTGGGCCTACGGCAAACGGTGCGCCTGTCGGCACGGCGCCCGTCTCGACTGACGCGGTTTACGTTACTGATGACGAGCTTGCAGAGGTTATCGTGCCGTGGCTTGAGGGGTCTGGCGGTGATATTATTTTCGGTGCAGAATTGTCCTTTGAGCTTAAAGAGTAAAAAGGAATATTCTTTTAAAAATTTACAGTATATTTGTTGCAATTATGGCATAATAGGTGTAAAATAGTATCGGGTAAAATATTTCTCGTATAATTCGGAAAGGAAAATATATAATGGCTCTTTTGAAAAAACGCATCGCGGACGGCGTAAGTCTTAATTATCTCGAAACGGATAAATTCAAGACGGGCTTTCTGTCGGTGAATTTTATTGCGCCGCTTGATAAGGATAGCGCGGCAAAGAACGCACTGATACCCAATATTCTTCTGCGCGGCTCGAAGAACTATCCCAATATGGCGGAAATAAGCAAAAAGCTTGACTACCTTTATGCATCGGGAATGTCATCGCGCAATCAGAAGCGAGGAGAAGTGCAGGTGTTCGGTATCTGTGCATCTATGATAGACAGCGCGTACGCAATAGGCGGGGAGGATATTTTATCCGAGCTTATAGGCGTGCTCGGCGATATTCTTTTTAATCCCGTAACGGACGGGGACGCATTTGATACCGCCTATACCGAAAGTGAGAAGAATAACCTCGTCGATGCTATCAATGCGAAGATAAACAATAAGGCATACTACGCCCGTCAGCGCTGTATTGCCGAAATGTGTAAGGACGAGCGCTTCGGCCTTGACGAAAACGGCACGGTCGAGGATGTTATGGCGTGTACGGCGGCGAGCGTGTACGAGCAGTATAAGCTTGCACTGCGAGAGTACCCCGTGGAGATATTCTTTGTCGGAAAGTGCGATGCAGACAAGCTGGCCGCAGAGCTTGGCGCGATGTTCGCAAAAATAGAGCGAGCGCCGATATGTATCCCCGAAACCGAGGTTATCAGAGCGTGTGAGCGCGCGAAGAGCATTACGGAGGATATGCCCGTGAATCAGGGCAAGCTTTCTATCGGCTGGCGTACGGGAATCGCGCTTGGCGACGCTGAATATCCCGCGCTTATGATGTTTAATGAAATATTTGGCGGCGGAATTACCTCGAAGCTCTTTATGAACGTTCGCGAGAAGATGAGCCTTTGCTATTACTGCTCGAGTGCTCCCGAGGCACAGAAGGGACTCCTTATCGTTTCGAGCGGCATCGAGGTGGACAAGCGAGAGGTTGCCGAGGCGGCGATATTCGACCAGCTTGAGGCCGTCAAGGCGGGCGATTTTAACGAGGACGAGCTTGCAAGCGCAAGACTTGGAATTATCAACACCTACTGCTCGCTTTCCGACAGCGCGAGAGGGCTTGAGTCGTGGTATCTCGGTCGAATTCTGGAAAATGATGCAAGTACGCCAGACACGGTTATCGCGGATATAGAAAGGGTTACCAGAGAAGATATAATAGCGGCGGCGAACAAGGCGACGCTAGATACGGTATACTTTCTTAACGGAACGCTGAAGGGAGGAGAAGATAATGCTTAACGTTACTACGAAAAGAAGCGAATTCTTGAAAGAAGAATATTACAGCTACAAGCACAAAAGCGGACTTGACGTTTACGTCTTTCCAAAGAAGCTTTCCACATCGTTTGCGCTGTTTGCAACTCGCTACGGCTCGATAGATTCCTGCTTTAAGCTCGCGGGCGATAAGGACTTCACGACTGTTCCCGACGGTATTGCTCACTACCTTGAGCATAAGCTTTTTGAGGACCCGAACGGGGAGGATACCTTCGCGCGCTTTGCAAAATACGGCGCAGATGCAAATGCCTATACGGGCAACACGATGACGGCGTACCTTTTCTCCTGCACGTCGAACTTCAGCGAGAATCTTGAGATACTGCTTGATTTCGTTACAACCCCGTATTTTACTCCCGAAACGGTTGAAAAGGAGCAGGGAATCATCGCGCAGGAAATTCGTATGTACGATGACCACCCCTTCCGCAGGCTTTATCAGATGCTGCTTGAGTCTATGTATGAAAAGCATAACGTGCGCATCAACGTGGCGGGAACGGTCGAGTCTATTTCGCATATAACCGCGGATATACTTTACGAGTGCTACCGTGTGTTCTACAACCTCTCGAATATGATGCTTATCGTGTGCGGTGACGTTACCGTCGATGAGGTAAACGCAGTTTGTGACAAGATGCTTCGGGAGCAGGCTCCGGTGGAAATAATCCGAGAGTATCCCGATGAGAGCGCCGAGGTGTATATGCCTCGCAGCGAGCGCCGGATGCAGGTGTCAAAGCCTTTGTTTGCGATAGGTGTCAAGGACGTGGATGTGCCCGAGGACGCAGCAGAGCGAATGAAGAAGAGCGCGACGGCGGATATAGTAAACGACGTTCTGTTCGGCAAATCGGGCGAGTTTTACAACAAGCTTTACGAGGACGGCCTTATCTCCGGTCAGCTCGATGCAGGATACAATATTTGCAAGAGCTATGCGTTTAATTCGATCTTTGGTGAGTCCTCTGATCCCGACGAGATCTTCGAGCGCTTCAAGGCGTGTGTTGCCAATGCTAAATCGAACGGCTTGCCGCGCGAGGATTTCGAGCGCTCGAAGCGTGCACTCTACGCGCATATGGTGAGATGGTTCGACAGTACTGACGATATAGCAAACAATTTCCTGCAGTTCAAGCTCGACGGCGGCGATCTGCTTGACTACGTTGACATTATTTCAAAGGTAACCTACGAGGACGCTGTGGCGCTTCTTAACGCATCGTACAAGGACGAGCTTTACGCACTCAGTATAGTAAAGCCGCTTGAAGAGGAGGAAAAGTAAATGATAGGTGCACTGCTTACGAATATTATTTCATTCCCGGGGTTTGGAATAGAAGGATTTGAGCTTGATCCCGTTGCCTTCCGTATCCCGCTTTTCTGGACAGACGGAAAAACTCACCCTATTATGTGGTACGGTATTATTATTACGCTTGCGATGATAGTCGGATTTATGGTCGCGTATCGTAAAGCGAAATTCGAGGGAATAAACGGAGATCACGTTTTTGATCTTGCTATATACCTTATAATTGCCGCAATAGTCGGTGCAAGGCTGTACTACGTCATTATGAAGCCCGAAACCTTCAAATCGTTCTATGACGTTATTGCTATCTGGAACGGCGGCCTTGCGATATACGGCGGCGTTATCGCCGGCGCGGCTACGATATTTGTTTTCTCAAAGGTTAAAAAGATAAAAACCGCGAAGCTTCTTGACATTGCCGTGCCCGGACTTATTATCGGTCAGGCGATAGGCAGATGGGGCAACTTCTTTAACGCTGAGGCATACGGTACCGTAACCGATCTGCCGTGGCGAATGGGAATAGTGAAGGATGGCATTGGAGTGATGCAGTTTTACCACCCCACGTTCCTTTACGAGTCGCTTTGGAATATTCTCGGCTTCATTCTTATTATGAGCTTCTACAAAAAGAAAAAGTATGACGGTGCGCCTACTCTGTGGTATCTCGTTTGGTACGGCTTCGGACGCTTCTTTATCGAGGGGCTTCGTACCGACAGCCTGTACCTTCTTGAGGGCGTGCTCGGACAGACCGTTCGCGTGTCACAGCTTGTGGCGGCACTGTGCGTTGTCGGCGGCGTCATTCTGATGATAATCTGCGGCATACGTGCAAAACGTGCGAAGCAGGATGCAGCCGAATATGCGCCCGTTTATTCGGATAACACCGAAGAAGCGGATACACCCGCATACGAGGCAAGTGAACCCGAGGCAAAGACCGAGGACACCGAAACAAACGAAGAATAAACAGTAGCATCCTTTTAGACGCAAACTCCAAAGATGTGGCAATGCGAATGGTTGGCGTGAAACAGTCGCCGGGGTGCCGACACGGGTGTCGGCGAGGTCCCTGGCTGGCTATGCTGCGAATTACGGATTATCCAAACACTCTATTAGCGAATGCGTTGTTTAAAAGTTTTTGCGGAGCTTTTTTCAAAGAGCGACCGCGTCCCCTATAAAAAACAAGGAGAATAACTATGGCAAACATAATTGACGGAAAGAAAATAGCGGTCGAGGTGCGTGCCGAGATAGCCGAGGAGTGCGCCGTGCTCAAGGCGAAGGGCGTAACGCCCGGGCTTGCGGTGATCATTGTCGGAGAGGATCCGGCATCGAAGGTTTATGTAAAGAATAAGAAGAAGGGCTGCGAGGAGGTCGGCTTCCACTCGGAGGTGTACGAGCTTCCCGAGGCGACGAGCGAGGAGGAGCTGCTCGCGCTCGTCCACAGACTCAACTCCGACGACAGTATCCACGGCATACTGGTTCAGCTTCCG
>JAZSJI010000031.1:0-3350 GCA_045534235.1 Candidatus Flemingiibacterium sp.
CGTGTTCCAGGTCTTGCCGCCGTCCTTCGATACGGTGTACGCCGCGTGACCGGTGCCGTGGTCATCCGGCGGGAAGCGGTACATACCGAATATGCCGTCATCACTCATATAGTAGCGGAACTCGTACGTCATAAGCTCGGGGCAGTGTGCGAAGGGAACGAGAATGTTATCCTCGATGGTGCAAAGCGTGGGATAACCCTCGTAGTCGTTGGAAACTGCGGTGTAAAGCTTGCCGTTGTATTTTGTAACTTTATTTATAATGGGATCCGAAGCCGCGGAGAGGGGAAGTCCGTGCGCGGCGAGGTATTCGGCGTAGGTGTCCTTGTTAAGGCGCACGTCGCCGTTTTCGGTACGTAAAAAGACTTCAACTCTTTCGGAAACTGTGTCCGAAATAAAATCGTAATCTCTGTAATAAGTTGCAAGCTCGCCGCGTGTGGTCGAGAAGATCACGCGCACCCTTGCGTCGCCCACGAGATAGATCGCGTTGCAGAGAAATCCGCGCGATGCGCCTATACCGGTGTCGAGCACCTTGTGTCGCGCGTTATGCGGCTGGGACGGCGAAAACACCGACAGACAAACCTTGCCCGTCGACTCGCCGTAACGCTTTTTCACGCCGGTCATATAGGAAACGAAAACAAGTCCGTTTGCCTTATCGTAAACAGCCGCGCTGCCGCACGCCGCCGTTTGAGTAAGGGCGTCGTTTATTTGTACCATATCCATACCGTAGTTCATAGTAGGAGTTCTCCTTACCTTTACTTTGTTGATATAATTATATCACGCGGCGACGTTATTTGTCAAGGCGGAGAAAAACAACCGAAGGAAATTCGGATGAATGCAAAAAACGCAAGCTTTTTTGCCAAAAAATGCATTTACATTTCAGGTTTTTTGCTATATAATACAGATATATGATAGCAACTGCGCGATGGAGGCGACAAAATGGCGGAGTTAAAAATATTGAATTCTGTTATTGAAGCAGGCATAGACACGCCTTTTGAAATTCTTCATATAACCGATGCGCATATTGACGTTGACATAACGTCGGGTGCAAGCCTTGGCACGTCGCATTTTGAGGCCGCGCTTGATTTTGCAAAAAGCGAGGGCTTATTTGTTGTGTGTACGGGAGACAATTTCAAGGGATTTTCAAAAGCGAATTATTCTTACGCTATGGAGCATATCCGCGGTGCAAAGGGGATATTCATCCCGGGCAATCACGATTTTTGCACCTGTCCCGACAACAAGGACATCGAGGTCCCCGAAAAGCAGGGCGAGTATATCGAAAAATGGGCGCAGTGCTATAGCGCAGACTTATATTTTGACTCTGTGATTATAAACGGCGTGAATTTTGTTTCGCTACTCGATATATATTATGCGATAAGTTATGGGCAGCTGGAGCTACTCAAAAAAGAGGCGGCAAAGGGATACCCCGTTATACTTTGTATGCACGCGCCGCTCGCTATTTCGGATATGGCGGGGTATATGCTCTCTCATGGAAAGCCTTGCGCTTATATGATAGCTCCCACCGAGGAGATTTTAAGTAAATACAGTAAGGAGCGAGCCGAAAAGCAGCGTGCAAGCGAGCAAACGCTTGCGGCAATCGAGTATATTAAAAACGAGCCGATGATAAAAGCGATCATCGCCGGGCACATACACGAAAGCTTCGACGGATATGCCGATTGCGGCACGCGTCAGATCACAACGGGCAGACTTTTCGACGGCATTGTAAGACGAATAAGGATAGTATAAGGAGCAAAATAATGACCGATATAAAGGATTATATTTCAGCATACAAGTATAAGATCGAGCTTCACGCACACACGCGCCCTTGCTCCGATTGCGGAAGATTATCGCCCCAAGAGCTTATTGACGGACTTAAGCGAGAGGGCTTTGATGCGGTGGTTATCACAAATCACTATTTTTACGATCACGGCGCATACAGAAGTACAACGTCGCCGATGGACACCTATCTGAACGCCTT
The DNA here is from genome assembly GCA_045534235.1 of Candidatus Flemingiibacterium sp. Lineage (GTDB taxonomy): Bacteria > Bacillota > Clostridia > Oscillospirales > CAG-272 > Flemingiibacterium. The sequence goes on from JAZSJI010000031.1 coordinate 1,976, forward strand.
CAGGGATTGCCGTGAGTACGGCGAAAAAATGGGGATAAAGGTTTTCCTCGGTGCGGAATACCGCTTCCTTGAGAGTAAGAACGACTATCTCGTTTACGGCGTAGACGAAAAATTCCTGCGCGACACGTTTGAGCGCTCGGAGCTTACAATTGAGAGCTTTTATAAAGAGTTCCACCGCGAGGATATTCTAATAATTGAGGCGCATCCCTTCAGAGAGGACTGCGGATGCTCCCCTGTGGATCCGCGCTTTGTGGACGGGTATGAGATTATGAATATGCAGCCCGGAAAGCTTTCCAAAAACGTAATCGCCGCAAAATATGCGCGCGAAAACGGCGTTTCGCTTGTTACGATAGGCGCGGATCTTCATCACGCGCGTCAGCTCGGTCTTTGTTCGCTTCGGGCAAAGATATTGCCGCAGAATGAAAAAGAGCTTGTCGCGCTCCTTAGAAGCGGAGATTATATCTTCGATATAGGCGGTTATCCGATGCTGCCGTACGCAATTAACGCATAAAATACAAACATCCGATGCGGACTATCTCTGCATCGGATATTTTTTTAGAAATAAAGCTTTACGCTCGACTGGCGCTCGCGGCGGTACTGCGAGGGTGTGACGCCACATTTGTTCTTGAAAAAACGCGTCAGCGATGCCGACGAGGAAAATCCGCAAAGTGCCGACACGTGCTCAAGCGAATACGAAGTGCTTTGAAGTAGCTTACAGCATTTTTCAAAGACCTTATCGGAAAGGTAAGCGGAGAGTGTAGTTCCCGTTTTTTGCTTGAAGATGTGGCACAAATAGTACTTGTCCATATGCAGTATCTCGCTGATCTCAGAAAGCGAGGTAAGCCCTTCCTTTTCGTTTATAACATCGAGCATTTTCTGAATGGTATTTTTCTTTTCATCGGGTACGCCGACACTTGCGTTTGAGTATATCCAGTGTATAAGCTGTGTCACATAGCCGTGCGCAAATCCGATGCTCTCCGGTGATCCCAAGGTGCACAGCTCGGAGATTTTTTTATATATCTCGTCTATTTCGGGATTTTGCGCTGTCGAGATTGGCGTGGACTCGAAAAGTTCGTTTATGAGCTTGCTCATTCCGATGCTGCGGTAAAACTCCACGAACGAGTCGGCATTTATAACTATTTTGTTCCTCACGTAATTATTGCAGTCGACCGGCTCGGGATAGACGATGTGAGCGTTACGCGCGTCTATCACGTAAATATGCTGGCTTTGGAGAAGGTAGGTTTTGTCGTTTTTCAAAACAAGACCGTCACCGTTTATGACCTGTATGAATTCGATCTCATTATGCGAATGATTTTTTTGTACGAACGAGTCCTTGCCCTTTAGACCGTAAAAGTATTCGTTGATTTGAAGCATA
>JAZSJI010000150.1:0-3679 GCA_045534235.1 Candidatus Flemingiibacterium sp.
AATACTTCGTAACGCGAGGTAGCCTTCAAGCCTTCACGAAGGGTTTTTTCGCGATTTTTCTTATCTGTATAATGGTAGAGCTTTATCATTTTCACAATCTCCTTTCAGAAATAAAAAGTCACCTGCTCTGAGTTCTGCACGCACAAGCTCTGCACGTATAGCAAAAAAGGACAGCTTGCGCTGTCCTCGTTTGTTGGTGGGGGCGGGTGGATTCGGACCACCGAAGTCACTGACAACAGATTTACAGTCTGCCCCCTTTGGCCGCTCGGGAACGCTCCCATATTTAATTCGCTGTGCTTCACAACGTTAATTATTATATCACAACTAATTCTGTTTGTCAATAGGTATAAGAAAAAAAGTTTTATTTTTTTACTTGTTCACCGCGCGTTAACATTATTGTGTTATCATAATATCGATTAAACCACTACCGGGGGTGATACCGTGTCGCGCATAAAGCATACCGAAGCCTACAGCATAGACGCTGTCGACCTCGCACCGAGCACCCGAATTGAGTTCGAGGGCATTGTTATAGATATTTTAATGGAGTTTATCGGCGAGCAAAAACACGGTGCACCGTATCACACCGCCGACCACGACCATTCCGCTTACGAGCTCGTTATCGGCGAGGAAGGCACGATCGACTTCGCTTTTGAGGACGAAACGCTCACCTTGAAGCCGGGCGAATTCATTATCATCTCGCCGCACGTTAAGCATCGCGTAGTCGCTTATTCGCAGTTCATGCGCCGCTTTTGTCTGCGCTTCAACTTAAGATCGGGGGCGCATCTCATTGAAGCAATGCCGACGAAATATATGCGTGATACGTTATCCCCGGATGAGCGTGCACACATTTTTGACATCATTTCCGAGCTTCGAAGGCTCGACGGCACCCACCTCGGCACCCCCGCCGCATACCGTATGCGTGCACAGTTCGGCATCATCTTCAGTTACGTGCTCGAGAGATTTATGGCCGCCGATACAGGCGACGTCACCGCGGTGAGTAATCAGATAAGCCTCCACGCAAAGATCGAAAACTACCTCTACTTAAATTATTCCAAAAGCATCACGCTCGAATCGCTCGCAGCGTACCTTTCCTACAGCCGCACGCAGACACAGCGTATAATCGAGGACTGCTTCGGAATGCCCTTCACCGAAAAGCTTCGCGAAATACGCATTTCAAGCGCGAAAACCCTACTCGCAAACGGCGATCTCTCAATTGACGCGATAGCCGAGCGCTGCGGATACGAAACTCGTCAGGGCTTCGAGGCGATGTTCCAGAAGCACGTCGGATCAACGCCCAACCAATACAGAAAGCAAAATCAGAAATAGGAAAAGCGCCGTACGGACTTGCCGTACGGCGCAGCTTTTATTTTACTTTGCAACGTCAACGCGTGCTTCTGCATATTTTATCCTTATCGTATGATGCGGAGTTATCTCTGCAACAAGGAACATATCGTCGAGCGCACTTGCAGGTACGCGGTAACAAAGGATAGGATCGGTGGTGTAGCCTTCATCATCAAACTCTACGCCAATGAACTCTGCGCGCTTCGAGTTGATGTATACAACCGGCGGATTTACCTCGTTCGGCGTATTTACAGAGAACTTGACCGTCGCAGTCGCGCCGAGCGGTACGTCACCGAGCGGGAAACGGAGCGTTGCCGTTTCTGCGGCATCCGCCCAGCTCTGAAGCTGTGCATTGTTGCTCTTCCAAATATTGAATGTATCATTATAGGTGAGTATCACGCGGCGATTAAGCGTCATAAGCTTCTCATACGAGCCGATAGTACTGCATATTACCCAATGGCGATACGAGCCTGCAAGCATTTCATCGTACGACGAAACCTTGTGCACGTCCGTAATACGAGTGGAGAAGCCGATGTACTGGTTAAACAGCGCGATCTTGTCAGCACCCTGCGACAGGAAGCTTGCCGCGATACCGCTGTACGTTTCAAAAGTGTGATTGCCGACAAAGTTCGTGCCTGGGTTCTGTATGCGTATCTCGATACAAGGTGCAACAGCAACACCGTATGGATGCATACACGACGTCCAAAGCGTTACGGGAATATCTGTATCCGTAGTTCCCCATCTGCCCGTCGGGATAACCATATCGATAATATCCTCGGCTGCCCAAGTAAGAACGTCAAGACCGAAGTCATAATTGGTTTCAATATCACTTGCAAGGCGTACACATACCTTGATCTCGTGACCGTACTTTTTGCCGTAGAGCTCGGTGAGATTGTCTACCTCGCGCATAAAGTCGTTAAGAAGTTCAAAGCCGTTGTACTCTCCGCCCGGATGCCAAAGCCATATCTCACGCTGGAAGTCGAGCTCGATACCGTAGCAGTCGTAACGCGAAAGCGTGTCGTTTATGTAGTTAAGAAAGCGTGTACGCACGATCTCATGAGTCCAGTCGAGCGCTCTGAAGTAATAGCTGTTGCCTGCCGCCTTGCTTCTGCGCGACTCCTGCACACGTCTGTACTGCGGATTTTCGTGATAAAAATCGGAAAGAAGCACCGACGTGGTCTCCCCCTGACCGTGAAGGTCATTCATTCGGAAGGATATCCACGGATTTATGCCAACCTTCGGAAATTCATCGCACAGGATATCGTAATAATCGACCTTATTTACAACGAACTGCCTGTATGCACCACTGGCTTTGGAATCCCTTGTATAATCAACCTCGACGCCGTTTTCCTCGGTCATATAATACTTGTCGACAAGGTCCGTCCAGGTTTCCACCTCGGTCGGATAGGTGGAGTTCATATTGTTAACGCAGATCATAAAATCGGTGACGTGCGAGCCTGCGTAGCCTCTTGCAAACGCTCTGACAGCCTCCTCCGAGCTTGCGCCGCCGACCAGCGAGTCAGCGTCCTGATTCATAATAACACCCTGAACCTCGTAGCGCTCCTCAAATTCCTCATACCATGCGGGCCACGAGAATTTTGAATCGACTTGGGTTGCCGCAGCCTGTGTTCCGCTTACGCTCGTACCCCACTTATTCTGAATAACGTAACCGTCGGGGATAGTCGCCGGAACAAGCGAGAAGTTATCTATACAGTAAGGCTGAACGTAAAGCGGATCGGTTTCGCCGCATACAGAGATATCAACAACGTCACTGTCAAGTGTTACGTAAGCCTCGACCTTCATCCACTCGTCGCTCGTCGGATAAACGGTTATCTTTTTAACGTCAGCTCCGCTTGCATTAGTGCCGATGACGATTTCACCGACCTCGTCGTGGAATATAACGCGCAGTCCGGTAAGCTCGTCGACGTACATCGTTCTGAAGTACCCCGTAAACAGATAGTCACCTGCCGGGATAGCTCCGTCGGGATGTATAAGCTTGATACCGGTATAATTGGTGACGATATACTGCATCTGAAGATACGCGCCGGTCGGGGTACGCACCTGCGAAAGCTGCTTTTTATTTGCGCTGACGCCCGCCATTGCGCCCACGGAGTCAAAGCTCGACATATACAGCACATTCCCGTCTGGAATAGGCTCATCGACAGCGTTAAACTCTGCCGGCTCTGCCGAAACGCGCACTCCGAGCGTAGTCGCGGCAATTCCAAAGGATATGCAAAATATAAGCAAGAAAGAAATGATATTTATTTTCTTCAAGACAAAATCTCCTTTGCTTTTTAGACTTACGATACTTCATGTTCAATTATATCATATATCACAC
>JAZSJI010000186.1:0-15203 GCA_045534235.1 Candidatus Flemingiibacterium sp.
TGGGATCGAAGGTGGTAGCAGAGGTACCGTTTACGATACCCTCGGAAGCCGCCCAAGCAACTGCCTTGTTGTACCAAGTGCCTGCCGCAACGTCCTTGAAGGTTGCGTTGCCTCTATCGGGAGTACCCTCAAGGCGATGGAGAATGGTAACGAACATTGCGCGGTTAAGCGTAGTGGTGGGCTCGAAGGTGGTAGCGGACATACCGAGCATTACGCCCTTGATGTTTACGTACTTAACGCCGTCAAAGTACCAAGCGCTCTCAAGCACGTCGGTGAAGGGGTTGGTCCACGCGTACGCATCATCCTCGGGTGCGAGGGTGCCGCTCTGCTTGAAGCTGATCTTGTTGGCGGTAGCGAAAGCGTTAGCAGCGGAGTTAGCGGCTGCGGTAATAGTAAGTCCGGTGCAGCCGTCGAAAGCGTATCTGTCGATAGTTTCTACAGAGCTCGGAATGGTTGCATTCTTAAGCGCGGTGCAGTAACCAAATGCATTGTAAGGAATTTCGGTAACGCCCGCGGGAATGGTGACAGAAACGAGCTTGGAGCAGCCGCTGAACGCGGAGCTTCCGATGGAAGTGAGATTAGAGGGGAGAACTACGCCCGTGATAGACGAGCAGTTCTCGAATGCCATACTGTCAATAGAGGTAACAGCCGAAGGGATGGTTACACTTGTAAGAGCCGAGCAACCCGCGAAGGTGAGGTTGCGAATAACAGTAACGCCGGAAGGTATAGCGACGCTCGTAAGCTTTGCGCAGTTTCTGAACGCGCCCACGCCGATAGCCTTAACGGTCGAGGGAATGGTTACGCTCGTGATATCAGAGTCGCTGAAAGCGTAGTTGCCGATAGAGGTAATGCCGTTCGAGATAACGACAGAGGTGTAAGCCGCGCCTGCCCAAGGAGCGGGGGTTAACTGATAGTTATCCATCTTGCCGGTGCCGCTGATGGTAAGGACACCGTTTGCTATGCTCCAAGTAGCTGTAGCACCGCAGGAGCCGGACGTAGCGGCGGGATTGGTCGCGATCAGAAGCACGTCGTCAGCCTGTACGGATACCGTTGCAAATGCGAAAAGCATCGCGCACGCCATAACGGCGCAAATAAGTTTGGTCATTGATTTTTTCATTAGTTTTATCCTCCTTATGCCATTGGCATATTTGTATTGATTTTATCCGCTGTATAGCGGTTGGATACGTTTTTGTAAGCTTGTCCGATCACTCAAGACCGTTAGCCTTGCGCTTTTCAACGAGATTATTGATTCTCGTAACGGGGTTAAGAAGTGCGCTTATCGAATGGTCGTGATTGAGCGTATCAATAATGTACGAAATGTACTTACACATATTTACCTCGACGAACCACTCGCGCTTCTTGAGCTCCTCGGTACGGTAAATGAGGTTAGTCGTGAATATGCGGTCGATAATTCCCTCTTCGTAGGCAGCATCGAATCTCTCAAGACCGTTACAGAACAGACCGAAGGTCGAGAACACGAATATTCTCTTCGCGCCCTTGCTCTTCAACTGTCTTGCAACGTCGAGCATAGAGTCGCCGGAGCTTATCATATCGTCAACGACGATTGCGTCCTTGCCGTGAAGGTCGCGTCCGAGGTACTCGTGCGCCTCGATGGGGTTCTTGCCGTCGATTACTACAGCGTAGTTACGGCGCTTATAGAACATACCAAGGTCAAGACCGAGGACAGAGGAATAATAGATACAACGGCTCATACCGCCCTCGTCGGGAGATACGACCGAAAGATTGTCACGGTTAAGCTTGATGTCGGGCACGTTTTTGCAGAGTGCCTTTATCATCTGATAGGTACAGCGAACGTTTTCAAAGCCCGAAAGCGGAATTGCGTTCTGTACGCGTGCGTCGTGAGCATCGAAGGTGATGATATTGGAAACACCCATAGCCACGAGCTCCTGAAGTGCGTTTGCACAGTCGAGCGATTCTCTCGAGGAGCGCTTGTGCTGGCGTCCCTCGTAAAGCATCGGCATTATAACCGATATGCGACGCGCCTTACCGCCGATTGCAGCGATTACGCGCTTTAAGTCCTGATAGTGATCGTCCGGACTCATCGGCACGGTCATTCCGTACATCTTATATGTAACGCCGTAGTTGAAGCAGTCGTTTACAATGTAAACGTCGTGACCGCGAAGCGACTCGTGTATATTACACTTTGCTTCACCTGTACCAAATCGAGTGCAGTCAGCCTGAACGACAAAGGATTTGTCGGTGCCGCGCCACTCCTTAAGGTATGCGTCAACCTGAGCAGTCAATTCCTCACAGCCGCGAGTTCCGATAACACTAAGTTCGCCGTATAAAGTCTCATCCATATTTGATTTTTCCTCCGTGAACAGTCCTCTGGTCAGAGCGCATCCCGCCCCACCCGAAAGACAACCAATAGTTACAGAAACATTATAGCATAGAAATCGGAATTTTAAAAGGGCTTTTTTGATATTTTTATTAATTTATGAAAACTATCCAAAACGGCTCGGACAATTTTGTGCATTATTTTGCACTAGGCGTACCGTAAACTTTTACACCACGCACGTATATACCGCCCGAAGCAGGCAACATTAACAAAAGAGTGCGCGTAATTTGTATACAATCACTAAAAATCTACAATTTGTTCAAAAATTCGAAATATTTCTTGACATCCGAATTGCTTTTTGGTATAATTTGTCGTGAGAGGAGTATTGCTCCTCTGAAAATATTTTTTAAGGAGATCGACACAATGAAAAAGTTTCTTTCCTTTATCCTTGTAGGTATGATGCTCGCTGCTATGCTCCTCACCGGCTGCTCCAACACCGGCGACAACGGCGACGACACCGCGCTTACCAAGGAAAACATCAAGGTTGCTTTCCTCTACGTAGGTACTATCGGTGACCTTGGTTACTCGTACGCACACGATCAGGGCAGACTCGCTCTTGAGGCTATGGGCATCACGACCACTTACGTCGAGAATGTTCCCGAATCCTCCGAGTGTGAAACAACGCTTCGCCAGCTTTGCAACGAAGGCTACAACGTAATATACGCTACCTCTTTCGGTCACGGCGAGTGGGTTGAAAAGGTTGCTCCCGATTATCCCGACGTATACTTCGGTCACGCTACCGGCTATATCACCGGTGACAACTACGGTAACTATATGGGCCGCGTTTACGAGGCTCGTTACCTTGCAGGTGTTGTTGCGGCTCTCAACTCTGAGTCCGGCAAGATCGGCTATGTTGCAGCTATGAAGATTCCGGAAGTTATCCGCGGTATCAACGCGTTTACTCTCGGTGTTCGCTCTGTTAACCCCGAGGCTACCGTTGAGGTTAAGTGGACCAACACTTGGTTCGACGTTACCATCGAAAAGACCGCTGCTCTTGAGCTTATCAACAGCGGTTGCGACCTCATCGCACAGCACTGCGACTCCACCGCTCCCCAGCTCGCAGCTCAGGAAAAGGGCGTTAAGGCAATCGGCTATAACTCCTCTACTCCTAACGCTGCTCCCGCAGCTTACCTCACCGCTCCCCTCTTCCACTGGGGCGTTTACTACACTCAGGACGTTCAGGCTATCCTCGACGGCACTTGGGAAGGCACCTCTTATTGGGAAGGTCTCTCCGCAGGTATGGTATCGCTTGATACTCTTACCGACAACTGCGTAGAGGGCACCGCTGAGGCTGTTGCAGCTGCAGAGGCTGGCATCAAGGACGGTACCATCAAGATCTTCGCAGGCGAGCTCAAGGACAACGAGGGCAACGTACGCGTTGCTGAAGGCACCGAGCTTACCGACGCAGAGCTTCAGGCTATCGACTGGTTCGTTGAGGGCGTTATCGGCTCCGCAAAGTAATCAGACAAGCTTTTTTCGCCACCCTTCGGGGTGGCGATTTTTTATTTACAAATTATTAATTATCTCTTGACGAACTGTGTCGCTATATGCTATAATGTAAATATATTTTATTTATTTTGAGGAAACAGCTTTATGAATGAGATCTGCGTTAAACTCGAGGGCATCTGCAAAGCCTTCGGTCCCGTCAAAGCGAACAACAACATAAACTTTGACGTGCGCTCGGGCGAGATACACGCTCTGCTCGGCGAAAACGGCTCCGGCAAATCCACTCTTATGAATATCCTTTCGGGTATTTATTCTCCCGACCACGGCTCGATTGAGCTGTACGGCAAGCCCGTAAGCTTTACCTCACCCGGCGACTCCATCGCCGCAGGTATCGGTATGGTGCATCAGCACTTCAAGCTCGTCGACGTTTTGTCCGCAAAGGAAAACATTATCGGCGGCAATAAGTCGACGAAGTTTTTCACGGGCGGCAAGGCTATGTCAGCGAAGATACGTGAGATCGAGGACAAATACGGTCTGCATCTCGACCCCGACAAAAAGGTCTACAATATGTCCGTTTCGGAAAAGCAGACCTGCGAGATACTCAAGGTGCTTTACCGCGGCGCAAAGATACTCATTCTCGACGAGCCGACAGCTGTACTGACTCCGCAGGAGATAACGGTACTGTTCGATATTCTGCGCAAGATGAAGGCGCAGGGCTGCTCTATCGTCATCATCACACATAAGCTTGCAGAGGTGCTTGAAATCTCCGACCGCGTTACCATTATGCGTAAGGGTGAGTCGATAAAGACCGTCAACACAGCCGAAACCAACGCGGCAGAGCTTACCGAGATGATGGTCGGACACCCTATTTCACTCGATATTGAGCGCGCTCCCGTTGACGCTGAAAAGAAGCACGAGCTGCTTGAAATAACGGGGCTTACCGTAATGAATTCCGACCACCGAAAGGCACTCGACGCTATTTCCTTCTCCCTTTCAAGCGGAGAGATACTCGGCGTTGCAGGCATCGCAGGAAGCGGTCAGAAGGAGCTTTGTGAAACTATTGCGGGTCTTGACAAGGTTGCAAGCGGCGACATAGTATTCAAGGGCTCGTCCATCGTTGGTATGTCGCCAAGAAACATAATCAAGCGCGGAATTACGATGTCCTTCATTCCCGAGGACAGACTTGGTATGGGACTTGTCGGCTCGATGTCGATAATTGACAACGTGCTTCTCAAATCCTATCAGAATATGCCCGGCGCGTTTATGGACCGCAAGCAGGGCGCAAAGATCGCCGACGAGATAATCGAGCGCTTCGATATCTCTACCCCGTCGGCGCAGCACACAGTAAATAAGCTCTCGGGCGGTAACATTCAGAAGGTACTGCTCGGACGCGAGATAAACCTGAACCCCGAGCTTCTCATAACCGCGTATCCCGTGCGCGGACTTGATATCGGTGCGTCGTACAATATTTACGACGTTCTCAACGAGCAAAAGCAAAAGGGCGTCGGCATACTCTTCATCGGTGAGGACCTCGACGTTCTGCTCGGAATTTCCGACAGAATAATGGTACTCCACGAGGGTAAGGTTATGGATATCCTCGACGCAAAGAGCACCAACAAGCAGGAGCTTGGTATGCTGATGCTTGGTCACAAAAACGGCGAAAGGAGCGGTGATGATGCTTAAAATACAGAAGAAACAAGGCCTATCGCCGAGAAACGAAGCACTCCTTCGCATCGGCACCGTAGTGCTCGCGCTTATTGCCGCAGGCATTATAATGGCGCTTCTCGGATACAATCCGATAGATATGTACGTCAAGATGATAAAGGGCTCGCTCGGCTCGAAGTATTACTTCAAATCGACCGTTGAAAAGTGCATTCCTCTTCTCATAATGTCGCTTGGCGTTTCGATAGCGTTCAAGATGAAATTCTGGAACATCGGTGCAGAGGGACAGTTCTATATGGGCGCATTCGGCGCAACGTGGGCTTGGCTTCTCCTTCCCGAAACGCTTCCGATGTGGATAATGCTTCCCGTAATGGCTCTCGCCGCATTCGTTTTCGGCGGACTTTGGGCACTCATTCCCGCAATTTTAAAGCATAAGCTTTCCACAAGCGAAACACTCGTAACGCTTATGCTCAACTACATAGCAATAAAGTGGATATCGTACCTGCAGTACGGTCCGTGGAAGGATCCTGCGGAGCGCGGTATGCCCAAGATATTCAAGTTTACCGAGAACGCTTCCCTTCCTACCGTTTTCGGAATACATATCGGCTGGATAGTAGCACTCGTGCTCGTCGTTGTGGTTTACATCATTATGAACTACTCCAAGTTCGGCTTTGAGATCTCCGTTCTCGGCGAAAATCCGCAGACGGCAAGATACGCAGGTATGAACGTAACCAAGACGCTTCTCATCGCCGTAATCATCTCGGGCGGCATCTGCGGCATCGCAGGTATGCTTCAGGCAACGGGAAGCGAGGGCAGACTCGGCGACAATATCTCCGCAGGTCTTGGCTTCACCGCAATAATCACCGCGTGGCTTGCAAAGCTGTCCGCGCCGATGATCCTCGTCGTATCCTTCCTCTTTGCGATACTTTTGCAGGGCGGAAAATATTTGCAGGTTATGCAGATACCCGCATCCGTCGCAGAGGTTATTCAGGGTATAATCCTCTTCTTCGTGCTTGCAAGTGAATTCTTTGCAAACTACAAGATAGTAATTAAGCGAAAGGAGAACAAATAATGGAATGGCTTGAGCAACTTTCGCTGTTTTTACAGTCCACAGTACAGATGGGTACACCGATACTCCTTGGAACTCTCGGCGGCATACTCAACGAGAAGGTAGGTCACACCAACCTCGGTGTTGAGGGTATGATGCTTATGGGCGCGGTTATAGGATATATGACGGGCGTCAACACGGGCAATCCTATCGTATCCATTCTCGCGGCAGGTCTTGCAGGCGCGCTCTGTGCGCTCATCTACGCGATAATTACCGTTACATTTATGGGAAACCACATTGTAACGGGACTTGTTCTTACAATATTCGGCACTGGACTTGCAAGCTTCCTCGGAAACACCACCGTCGAGGTCATAAACGCGCTCGGTATGCCCGAAATGCAGCCGTACACACAGGCTAATCTTCCCCTCTCCGTTTCAAAGCCGCTTGCAGCGTTTGATTTCCCGCTTCTTTCGGATATTCCGCTGCTTGGCAATATGTTCTTCAAGCAGAGCATATACGTTTACGCTTCTCTGGCTATTGCTGTGATCCTCGCTATATATATGAAGCGTACTCGTCCAGGTCTTAATATGCGAATGATCGGTGCAAATCCCGGCGCAGCTGACGCTTCGGGCATTAATATCATAGCATATAAGTACACCCATATTTGCATCGGCGGCTTCCTTTGCGGTCTTGGCGGAGCGTACCTCTCTCTTGTTTACGCTTGCCGTTGGCAGGAGGAAATGACCGCGGGTATGGGCTGGATCGCGGTTGCACTCGTAATATTTGCAACGTGGGATCCTCTGAAGGCGATATTCGGCGCGTACTTCTTCGGCGCGATGAGCGCACTCGGTCTTAAAATACAGAATCTTTCGATTCCTGTGTTCGGACACAACGTAAAGGTCGCTTCGGAATTTCTCGCAATGCTTCCCTACATTATGACTATCGTGGCTCTTATAATAATCACGCTTCGCAAGAAGAAGGAGTATCAGGCGCCTGCCGCACTCGGCTCGCCCTATTTCAGAGAGGACCGCTAACAACAAAGGATACAAAAAGCACCCGTCCGTACCGCCTTTACGGTGCGGACGGGCTAATCTTGCTCTAATTTTGAGGTTTATATGTCATCAAAAAGATTACTCGGAAGCGTCGCTCTGCTTGTAGCAGCGCTTTTATGGGGATCAACGTTCGTCGCACAAAGCGTTGCGAGTGAGGCTGTTGAGCCGTTTACGTTTTTGGCCTCGCGCTCGCTTCTCGGCTTCCTGTTTTTGATTCCCGTAAGTATAATAAAGGATGCCCTTGCAAAGCACTCGGGCACGTACGTGCACCACGGTAAAAAAGGCGTAAAAACGCTTGTATTTGGCGGTATTTGCTGCGGAGTTGCACTCACGGTCGCGTCGGGCCTTCAGCAGTTCGGTATGACGGGCGACAACTCGGGAAAAGCAGGCTTCATCACAGCGATGTACATTCTGCTTGTGCCGATATTCGGGCTTTTCATAGGTAAGAAGGTGCGCCCCATAGTATGGGTTTGCGTTATGATGGGCGTTGTCGGGCTCTATCTCTTATGCATGACCGACGGATTTAGTCTTGCAACAAGCGATATTTTCCTTATGGTATGTGCCGTGGCATTCTCCGTGCACATACTCATTATCGACCGATTTTCACCGCACGTTGACGGAGTTAAGCTCTCCTGCATACAGTTCTTTACCGTATTTGTACTTGCAACTGTTCTCGCGCTTATTTTTGAGGACACTTCGTTTAGCGTTATACTCAGCGCATGGTTCCCTATTGCATACGCAGGTATACTTTCAAGCGGTATCGCGTACACTTTGCAGATAGTCGGTCAAAAGCACACCGAGCCGACCGTGGCATCGCTTTTAATGAGCCTCGAATCTGTATTTTCCGTGCTCACGGGAATGGCTGTTCTCGCACAGTTTCCGACGTCGCGTGAGCTTGCAGGCTCGCTCATAATGTTCGCAGCGATAATAGTTTCGCAGCTGCCCGAGCGAAAAGCAAAAAAATAAGTAAAGCTAACGGAGTAAAAAATGCTTCAGATCCTGATAAGAGTATTCGGAATTGCGGGACTCATCCTTTCGATAATCCCCTTTCAATTTAAAAAACATAAGCACATAGTGCTTATCAAAATGTGCTCGGAGCTTTCGTTCGCCGTGCAGTATATGCTGCTTGGCGCGTGGACGGGCGCTCTGCTTGATCTCGTATCGGGATTTCGCAACTTCCTTTTCTACAAATTCGTCGAGAAAAAGCGTTCTACGCTTCCCATCATAATCTGTTTTTCAGCACTCGTTATCGCGCTCGGGATAGGCTCGTGGGCAGGTCCGATAAGCCTTCTGCCGGTTTTGGCAAAAGTCATTACAACCGTTTCGTACGGTATGAAAAACGAACGTCTGCTTCGCTATATCACGCTTCCCTCGTGCGGCCTTTGGATAACATACAATGCGCTCGCAGGAAGCGTTGAGGGCATTCTCTGCGACTCGATAACGCTCGTTTCGATCCTCATCGCAATATACAAATTCGATGTAAAAAAGTCCCGTTAAGGGGCTTTTTTATTTGCGCTTTTTTATCCACGAATTTAATTCGGAACTTTATGCTATTGTTGACTTTTTCTTACAAACATAGTATAATCAAAGTGGTGGGCCGTGCGAAAAGTCATCCACAGTCATCCAATTTCTTAACTTTAGGGAGTGTTCACTATGTCAACGCTAAAAATCGGTATGTACGAGCAGGATCTCACCCCCTCGGGTCCCGTCCTTCTGCCCGGTCAGTTTTACAAAAGAGTATCCACTCACGTTGAGAGTGAGGTAAATGCTGAAATATTCGCCTGCGAAGCAGACGGCGAACAGCTTATTATAGTCGGACTTGACTCCGGTAAGGTTTCAAAGGACCTCAACGTAGCAATCAAGGCGGCAGTTTCAGCGAAATGCCCCGAGATCGATGCTAATAAAATAATCATAGGTGCGACTCACATCCACACCTTCCCTGCGTACGCATCCAAAAATATCGGCGCAGAGACTCTCACAAGAATTAACAGGTTCTTCCCCGAGGACTACAAGTACGTAGAAGCCACCGACAACGATGACTATATGGATCCCACCGAGTATTTCGATATGCTCGTTGAGTGGATCTCCGACGGTATCGTTAAGGCTTGGAATAAGCGCGATACCGCTTATATCGCGCAGGAGTTCGGCAGAGCCGTTGTCGGTCACAGCCGCCGTGTTGCTTACAACGACGGCACCGCAAAGATGTACGGTATCGCCGACAAGGCAACCTTCTCCGAGTTGGAAAGCGCAAGCGATAGCGGTGTAGAGCTTCTCTACGTTTTTGACAAGGACAAGAAGCCTATGGGTGCACTTGTAAACATCGCGTGCCCCGCACAGGTGCTCGAGCATTGCAGCTTTGTTTCCTCTGACTATTGGGGCAAAGCTCGCGAAATGGTCAAGAATGAGATAGAAGGCTTCGTGCTCGTAGGTCTTTGCTCTGCGGCAGGTTGTCAGTCGCCGCGCGATATGGTAAGATTCATTCTTCCCGACACGCTCGACCCCAACCTCACTCGCGACAACGTACAGCGTCCGCGCCTTACCGATCCCGACATGTACTCCGTTGAGGGTGCGATCGAGCTTGGCGAGCGCGTTTCAAGCGTTGTTTTAAAGAAGCTTGAGAGCGCAAAGGGTAAGCTCGTCGGCGAGGCTGCACTGAAGCACAAGGTGGTAAACTGCGAGCTTCCCATAAGACGCGTTTCCGAGTCCGACAAGGTTCGTGCAGAGGAAAATATCAAGAGATACATCGAAAGACTCCCGAAGAAGGAATACGACGCATACGATAAGGCGGCTCTCCACGAGGACACCGGTATCCTCATCAGATACGAGGAGCAGGAAACCCAGACGCTCATTAAGCCCGAGATTCACTTTGCAAGACTCGGCAACGTAGCTTTCGCTTCCAACCCGTTCGAGCTCTTTCTCGACTACGGTAACAGAATCAGAGCAAGAAGCCATGCCCAGCAGACGTTCCTTATCCAGCTTGCATGTGATGCATACGGATATTTGCCTACTGCGAAAGCGGAAAAGGCAAGTCACTACAGTGCATACGTTTCGAGCGGCTATGTCGGCCATGAGGGCGGAGATATGCTCGTTTACAGAACACTCGATGCAATAAAAGAACTTTTTGAATAAAATTATAAGGAGAAATATACAATGAGCAAACTTTTAGTTGGCTGGTCTGAAATCAGCCTTACCCCCGACAAAAAGATCACCCTTGCAGGACAGTTCTTCGAGAGAATCTCGGAGTACGTCGAAACGCCCATCACGGCAACCGCGATGGCTGTCGAGTCAGACGGCGAGCAGATGATAATCTGTTCGTGCGACCTCGTTGGCATCAATGCCGTACTCTTCAATGAGGTAATAGAAACTGTCAAGGCTAAAGCGACCGACATCAACACTGACAAGGTCATCATCACCGCAACTCACGTTCATACTGCTCACGATTATCGCAAGTCAAGCAAGTCAACGGCAACGACAACGAAGGATATTCTCAACCGCTATCTCTCCGCGGATAAGCAGTACGTTGCAAAGGTCAGCGAAAAGGGTGACGACATTATGTCCCCCGATGAATCCCTTGAGTTTCTCCGTGAGAAAATCGCAGAGGCAATCATCACCGCTTGGAACAACAGAAAGCCTGCACGCTTTGCACAGGGCTTTGGCAGAGCGACTGTCGGTATGAACCGCCGCGTTTGCTACAACGACGGAAGCGCAAAGATGTGGGGCGACGTAAACACCGCAACATTTACCGAGCTTGAGGGCGGTAACGACTCGGGTATCGAGATGATGTTCCTCTACGATGAGAATGAAAAGCTCACGGGCGTAGTTGCAAACATCTGCTGCCCTTCCCAGGTAGTTGAGCACAGAAGCTTTATTTCGTCTGACTATTGGGGCAAGGTAAAGATACTTCTGCGTGAAAAGTACGGCGATGACCTCTTCCTTTTAGCTCTCGGTGGCCCCGGCGGCGACCAGTGTCCGCGCGACCTTATCCGTTGGGTAAATCCCGAAACTCCCGTTGACGACCCGCATATCGACCGTCCCGATTATATCGAGCGCGTTGCTGATCCGTCGATGTTCGACATCAAGGGCACGTGGAAGATCGGTAAGCGCGTATCGCGCGAGATAATCGACGCTATCGAAGAAGTTGAAGCGACATACGACGAGGCTATATTTAAGCACGACAAGTACGTGCTCGACCTTCCCCTTCGCAGAGTTACTCCGAGCGAGTACGCGGCGGCGTGCGAGGCGATGGAAAAATTCGCTGCAAAGGTAGAGGGTCACATAAACTTCGCTGACAACGCGGCTATGTACATACACGCAGGCACTATTCTTCGTTACGAGGTTCAGCACAAGAAAAATATTTACCCCACCGAGGTACATATCGCAAGACTCGGTTCTATTGCATTTGCAACCAACCCCTTTGAGCTCTTCCTTGATTTCGGTAATCAGATGAGAGCAAGAAGCCGTGCAAAGCAGACGTTCCTCATTCAGCTTGCCTGCGGAACAGGCGGTTATCTCCCCACCGCAAAGGCGGAAAAGGGTGGACATTACAGCGCTTACGTAACCAGCGGCAACGTCGGTCACGAGGGTGGCGACATACTCGTTAGAAAGACCGTTGAGGTGATAAACGGTATGTTTGAGGAAAAGTGAGGCGACCTTTCGTGAAATTTCTTAAGCTTCCGGAAAATCCAAGGTTTACAAACAAAGCCTTGATACTTTTTCTGCTTCCGATAGTTTTGGAGCAGCTTATGATGGCAGGTCTTGGCGTAGCAGACACGTTTATGGTATCTTTTCTCGGCGAGGATGCCGTTGCGGGTGTGGCGCTTGTAAACCGCATCGATACGTTTGCAAAGCAGTTCTTTTTGGCTATGGCACAGGGCGGAAGCGTGCTTCTTTCGATGTACATAGGTGCAAAGGACCAAAAGCAATCGGAAAGATCAATGAAAAAGAACATCCACATTGTTCTCCTTTTCGGTATTGCTCTGATGCTTATAATGGTCCTTTTCAGAAGTCAGATACTAAACCTACTTTTTGGAAAAGCCGAACCGGAGGTACTCGCATACAGTAACTCGTATTTCACGGTTACCGCTCTTTCGTACCCACTTATTGCGCTTTACTATGCAGCAACCGCTTCATTCCGCGCAATGGGTGAAAGCAGAATCCCGTCTGTTGCCTCTATCAGTATGATGGTGATAAACATAGCCCTAAAAGCACTTTTCATATACGTATGTGAAATGGGCGTAGCGGGCGCGGCACTCTCAACTCTTATCGCTATGGGTGCGGTAGGTATAACACTTATACTTATCCTGATGAGAAAGAATAACAGAGTTGTCCTAAAGCACGTCCTTAAGCCCGACCTTGATCTTTCCCTGTCCAAACGAATTCTCGGAGTATCGGTTCCCAACGGTATCGAACAGGCTATGTTCCAGCTTGGTGCACTGCTTATCGCCGGACTCATTTCGGGACTCGGTACTGCTTCAATCACCGCCGATCAGATCGCGCGCAATATTTCGCCGCTCTTACACAGTATAGGCTCCGGCTGTGCTGCGGTGATTATGATGGTGGTCGGACAGTGCCTCGGCGCAGGACGCCCCGACGAAGCGACGATGTACACAAAGCACATTTTGAAGATTCAATATCTTGTAACGATAATTCAAGGCGGCTTGTTTATGATCATTTTGAAGCCTTTGATTTCGATATTCAACGTATCCGACGAGGCAAAAGCTCTTGCATTCTGGATCATGGTTGTCTACACCGTCGGCTCATGCCTGTTCTACCCAACGAGCTTTACTGTTGCGGCGGCACTTCGCGGCGCAGGTGACACGAAATTCGTTATGGTTCTTTCGAGCGCATCTATGTTCCTGTTCAGAATAGCTGCAGCGTATATATTTGTTTACGCATTCGATCTCGGCGTTATTGGAACTTGGGTCGCGATGGTATCAGACTGGGTAATAAGAACTATCATTTTCGCAATTCGATTTGCACACGGCAAATGGAAAAATAAAAAAGTAATTTAATTTAGAGGAGGATAAAGATGTACAAAGGTATTAACATCAAACCGCCGTTCTTCGAGATTGGCCCGAAGGCTTATCTCTACGGCGAGGAAATGCTGAAGCTGGCGAAGGTTATTGACAAGGTCGCTCTCAAATACGACCTCGACGTTATCGTAACGCCGCAGTACACCGACATTCAGCTTTTAGCACAGAACACCGAGAGAATTCTCGTGTTTGCACAGCATATGGACCCCCTGCCCGTCGGCAGAGGACTCGGCTCGGTGCTTCCCGAGGCAGTAAAGGCGGCAGGCGCTGTCGGCGTAATGCTTAACCACGCAGAAAAGCCGATCTCGCTTGAAACTGTTGCAGAAACTATCAAGCGTGCCGACGAGGTCGGTCTTGCAACTATCGTTTGCGCTGACACTCTCGAGGACGTTAAGAACATCGCAAAGATGGGCCCGAACCTCATCGTTGCAGAGCCTACCGAGCTTATCGGTACGGGCAAGACAAGTGACGCGAACTACGTTGTTGACACCATCAAGGCTGTTCAGGAAATCAACCCCGAGATAATGGTTCTTCAGGGCGCAGGTATCTCGAACGGTCAGGACGTATACAACACCATCAAGCTCGGCGCACAGGCTACCGGCTCTACAAGCGGTATCATCAAGGCTGCTGATCCCTACGCTATGGTTGAAGAGATGCTTTACAATCTCCGCAAGGCTTGGGATGAAATGCACGCATAAGGCGGTGTCAAGATGAAAGTCGAAGCACTTAAAGCGGCAAAGGAAGCGTACAAAATAGAGGCTGAGTGCATTTTAGAGATGCAGAACTACTTTGATGACACAGAGTTTTCGAAGGCTGTCGAGCTTCTTGCAAATGCCGAGCGTATCGGCGCTACCGGCTGCGGTCACAGCGGCATCATCTGCCAGCATTTCGCGCATCTGATGTGCTGCATCGAGCGTCCTGCGAGATTTATTTCCCCCGCAGAAGCCGTACACGGCGCAACGGGATTTTTGCAGGAGGGTGACGTTTGCATATTCGCGTCGCGCGGCGGCAAGACGGCAGAGCTTCTCCCTATCGTAAGCATCTGCAAGGCAAAGGGCGTTAAGATCATCACTATCACTGAAAATCTCGAATCGCCTCTTGCAAAGGATGCGGACGTGGTGCTTAAGCAGTACGTCAACCGCGAAACGGACAAGTACAACGCGCAAGGCACTACCTCGACTACCGCACTGTGTATGATTTTCCACGCACTTCAAGCGGCACTTATCGAGGAAACCGATTACAAGAACGAGCAGTTTGCTCTTATTCATCCCGGCGGAGCTGTGGGTGAACGACTCAATAAGAAATAACGGCCTATAAATCGGGCGGATATGGAATCCGCCCCTACACGTCAAAAAATGTTGGTGATATCCCGTAGGGGAGCATTCCATATGCTCCCGTACAAGATTTGGCATGCACAATCGGGCGGATATGGAATCCGCCCCTACGTAAAAAATAAAAAAATTTATATAAAATAAAAGGAGATTTTTATTATGGAATTCAAGGTTTTTCAGAAGGAGCTCGAGCTTCAGTCGAGAGGATGGATCCCCACCTTCCACGACATCTCTAAGGAGATCATGGAAATCGTAAAGGCATCGGGCGTAAAG
>JAZSJI010000030.1:0-12761 GCA_045534235.1 Candidatus Flemingiibacterium sp.
GCGATAGGAGATATGGATTTCTCCATATCTCCTATCGCCCCGGACGGCTACATTGGGATAACATCCCTATGCGTAGCCGGCGAAAGTTCGCCCTTTTCTTTATCCCTTCGGCTTGCCGCGGAACAGCACCGCCGCGAGCCACGCAAGTACCATCGCCGCAGTAATGCCTGCCGCAGTTGGGGTAACTCCGCCCGTCAGAACGCCGATAAGTCCACGCTCGCCTATAGCCTTTTCAACGCCCTTGGCAAGCGAATATCCAAATCCCGTCAGCGGCACAGTCGCGCCGCAGCCTGCGAAATCGACAAGCGGCTGATATACGCCAATGCCCGTCAGAATAACGCCGCCGACAACGTAAAAAACGAGTATGCGCGCAGGCGTGAGCTTGGTTTTATCAATGAGTATCTGCGCTATGATACAGAGCGCGCCACCAACGGCAAACGCCCAAACGTAATCAAGTATCTTATCCATTTTCGCCCTCCACGGTAATGTGCAAAAGATGAGCTATGCCGGGTATCGTCAGCCCCTGCTGTAAACTCGCGGTGTTCATCATCGCGCCCGTAGCCATAAAGAGAATATTTTTTAGCCTTTCCTCGCAAAGCTCGCGCAGAATATGTCCTGCGAACACGGTAGCACAGCATCCGCATCCGGAGCCTCCTGCGTGCATATCCTGACGCTCGCGGTCGTATATCATAAGTCCGCAGTCGCGGTGTACGCGAGAAATATCGTAGCCCTCCGCACGAAGCAGGTCGACTAAAATGCCGCTTCCCTCGTATCCGAGATCACCCGTGAATATTGCGTCGAAATCCTCGGGGACGCTTCCCGACTCGTCGAAATACCGCTTCAACGTATCCACCGCCGACGGCGCCATAGCCGCGCCCATATTCGCTGCGTCACAGATACCCTTGTCGCAGACACGCCCGGGCAGAACGTCCGCGATAAACGGCGCGCCCGTGTGCTCGCCGACTATTACCGCCGCCGCACCCGTAACCGTCCACTGCGCCGTCGGAGCACGCTGACCGCCGTACTCAAGCGGATTTCGGAATTGGCGCTCCGCCGTACAGTTATGCGAGGACGTAACCGCCGCCGTGCGCGAATATTTGCCCGAATCGACGAGCATAGAGGACAAAATAAGCGACTCCGCCATAGTCGAGCACGCCCCGAAAAGCCCGAAAAACTGTGCGTCGAAATTAGCAAGCCCATATCCGCTCGACGTGCACTGATTTATAAGGTCGCCTGCGAATATAGCGTCAATATCGTGTACCGTAAATCCGCCCTTGTCGAGCGCGGTGTTCAGCGCGATACGTTGCATCTCACTCTCCGACTGCTCCCACGTAGCCTTCTCGAACGTGTCTGTTTCATCGTACTTGTCAAAGCAGCGCGCGAGAGGGCCTTCCATCTCTTTTTTCCCGACAACCGTGGCGGCGCAGATTATCGACGGACGCGAGGTGAGAGTTATTATTCCCTTCTGCATCAAAAGCACCTCACGATGTATAAAATAACGCCGTATATCACCGACGCGAGCGTGCCGTAAAGTATAACGGGGCCTGCGACGGTGAATATTTTCGCCCCGACGCCAAGTATAAAGCCCTCCGCTTTTGTATCAAGCGCAGGCGACACGACTGCGTTTGCAAAGCCCGTGATCGGCACAAGCGTGCCTGCACCTGCAAATTTTGCTATGTTGTCAAACACGTTAAAGGCGGTCAGAACCGCCGCTAAAAATACGAGCGATACGGGCACGAGTGCCTTCACGTTATCCTCGCGCATACCGAGATAGGTGTATAAGTCGAAAAGCCCCTGCCCGAGCGTACATATCGCTCCGCCGACTATAAACGCCTTCGCACAGTCTGCGGGGAGATTTGATTTTTTGGCGCGCTTTTCGACGTACCGCTTATATGTTTTATCGTCCATCTTCATAGAAAAACCTCCTTACCTTGGCTTATTTATGCCCGTAAGGAGGTTATTTTATGCAAGAAGCAGTTTTTTCAGTTCTTCGACCGTATCAACGATATATTCAGCACCGCTCTCTATATGCTCGGCGCGGTCGCCGTAGCCGAACGTAACGCCGATACAGGGTATTCCGCTTTTGTGCGCGCCCTCAACATCGTGGCGTCGGTCACCGACCATTATAGCAAGCGACTTATCCATCGGGTGCTTTTCAAACGCGTAGTCAATGACCTCGTGTTTTTTAACGCGAGTACCGTCGAGCTCGCTTCCAAACGTCGCGGTGAAATACTTCGCAAGGTCAAATTTTTCGAGTATCATATCGGCGAACGCAATAGGCTTCGAGGTCGCAAGAATAAGCTCACAGCCTGCACTCTTTAGAGCGGCAAGAAGCTCGGGTATACCCTCGTAAATGCTCACCTCGAAGATGCCTGTCGGACGGTAATACTCTCGGTAGTAGTCGACGGCGAGCTTCGCGTCGTCAGGTGAAAGTCCGAAATAGTTTTCGAAAGAGTCGGTAAGCGGCGGACCAATAAAGCATTTAAGCTTTTCCTGCTCGGCGTCAACGCCGAACTTTTTCATCGCGTACTGCACCGATTTTGTGATACCCTCGAACGGATCGTCAAGCGTGCCGTCAAGGTCGAAAAGAATGTGTTTGTATTTAGCCATAATCCCTCACAAATTACTGAAAAGAATAGTCAATCGGTATGCCCTCTATGGGCTTGCCCGTCGGCTGTGGAGCACTCGGCTGATACTGCACCGTGCGCGGCACGTTGTCAAAATCAAACGCTATCTTATCACCGTCAAGCTTAAGACGAGCGCTGAAGGGCGTTCCCTTCTTTGAAATGAATCCCTCGAGCACGTCTGTCTTGCCGTCTGTGAGAAGCTGCTTTGCCTCAAGGACGGAGATCTGTCTTGAAGCGACCGTACTCCATATTGTAAATTTACAGCCGTCCTTGTATCCGCGACAGCCGTAGCCTCGGCGCGTACGCACGACCTCTTTGCCGCAAAGCGGACACGTGCCGATCAAGTCGCCCGCAAAGCCAGTAGACTCTGCAGAGCTTGCAAGCGCAAATACGCTTTCAATTTCAGCCTCGGCTATTTTCGTAGCGCCGTCAACGCTCATCTCACCGCGGTAAACGCTCTTTAATGCCTTGCCAAGCTCGGCCGTCTTGTATTTGTCCATACCGATGCCCATAGCGCCGAGCGCGTCGACGAGGTATTCGCCGTCGGGAAGTATAGTATAAACGTCCTTTTTGAGCTGAATATATCCCGACGAGCGCGCGTTGTCGATTATCTGCGTGCGCGTCGCCTCCGTACCAAGCTCAAGGCCCTCGAATACGGCGCGGTATTCCTCCGCATCGTTTTCCTCATCGTCCTTCTTTGAAAGCTCGTCGCGGAAGGGATTTTTGAGGTAGTTATTGAGCGTTTCGATTGTATAGTGCTTTGGCGGAGAGGTTTCCTTCTCGGCAGGAGCAAATTCGATGTTAACCGCGTCACCTTTTTTGAGTGCCGGCAGGATCTTGTCCTTCGCGGTGTAGTCGTCGTACTTCGTCCAGCCGGGCTCAACCATAACCGTGCCCTTAAGCACAAATTCCTCACCCGTTTCGGGGGGACTTCCGACGGATATTTTGATCTCCGGCTTATCAACGATACAGTCAAGCGAGCAGAACACCGCCGCAAAGCGTCGCATTATCGCGCCGTAGACGATAGCCTCGTCCTCGGAAAGGCGCTTCTTGTCGGGTATCTTCGTGGTGGGCGTGAGCGCGGAGTGCGCCTCGATCTTTGAGTCGTCGAATATCTGCTTTGTGTCCTTAAAGGCTATCGGATAGCCGAGATTTGACACTGCGGCGATTACACGCTTTACCTTATCCTTCTCCGCCGTTGCGAGATACTCGGAGTTAGTACGCGGATAGGTAACGTAGCCCTCCTCGTAGAGCTTTTGAAGCACCTCAAGCGAGCGCGGCATAGACATTTTGTACTTCTTACCGAGGAAGCTTTGCAGCTTCGAGAGTGACCAAAGCTTACCGGGTGAAAGCTTGTCCTTTTTACGCTTTACATCCGTGACTACCGCGCCGAGCGCGTTATACTCTGCGCACTTTTTCTGACAGTCGCCAAAGGAATTTTTGTCAAACTTTAATTTCGACAAAAGCTCGACTGTCTCGCCGTTCGTTTCGGCGGCAGAGCGCGGCTGATAGTATTTCTCGGGTATGAAATTGCGTATAGCGCGATCCCTCTCACAAATCGCGCGCACAATGGGTACGATAACACGCCCCACACGAAGAAGCGTGCCCGATTTTAGCGTTGCATAGCGCGTTAAATTGATGCCGTACAGCCAATCCATATAGGTGCGCGCAAAGCCTTCGTTTGCGAGATGATCATATTTTGCCTCGTCCGGCGATTCAGACAGCGCCGCTTTTATGGTTTCGGCGGTCTGATCGGGAAGCCAAAGGCGCGCAAAACGCTTGCCTTCAACGAAAAACGGCTGTGCGGGCGTTAAGTCAAACGACTTCATTATGCAAAGGCGGACGATTATCTCGCCCTCTCTGTCCGAGTCGCCCGCGTTGATTATAGTGTCAACGTCCGCGCGGCGGCAGAGCTGGCGTATGGTTTCAAACTGCCTTGCCGTACCGTCGTCGCCCTTGCCGGATTTACGAAGCTCGTAGGAAAACTCAGAGGGAAAGCACGGCAATCCCTCAAGCGTCCATTTTGAACCACGCTCACCGCCCGTGTAATATTCAACGTCCGCCAGCGAGAAAAGGTGTCCGAACGCCCACGTGACTATGTACTCGCCCACGGTGTAAAATCCGTTTCCCCTTGGCGTGCCGCCGAGGGCGCTGACTATAGAGCGTGCAAGCGAGGGCTTCTCTGCGATTATCAGCTTCATATAAGTCCCGCTTCTTTAAGAACAACTATACCTAGGAATATCGTGAAAACGCACATCATTGTGGAGATAAGTAAAATCTGTCCCGCCAAATGATGGTCGCTCTTCATCTGCTTTGCCATAATATAGCTCGACACCGCCGCGGGTCCGCCGAGTACGATAAGTATCACTCCAAGCTCAACGCCTCGAAAGCCGAGAAGCGTCGCAACAGCGAGTGCCGCGCCCGGAATAAGGACGGTGCGAAGCGAGCTTGCCGTAATGGCAAGTCCGAGACGGCCCTTGAGCGAGGACAGGTCAAAGCTTGCGCCAAGGCTGATGAGCGATATTGGCATCGCCAATTCGGAAAGGTACGATAGTCCCTTATCTACAACACTCGGAAGCTCTGCAGGCACAAGCTGCCAAAGCAGCGCCAGAGCAACGGCAATAATGAGCGGATTCGTAAATACCGATTTTGCGATATGTATAATAAGCTCACGCGCCGAGAGCTTATTCTCGGACGGCGCAAATATCGTAAGTATCACAACCGCATATACGTTAAAGAGCACTACAACAAACGGCAGCACCATAGCGATAACCGACACGCCCGATTCACCGAACATATTCGAAACGAGCGTTACGCCGAGTATAGCCGCGTTTGAGCGGAACGTGCCTTGCACGAACGCACCGCATTTTGCCTTGTCCTTAATAAACAGAGGCGTAATGGCACACGGCAGAAAAACGGTTACAGTAACGGCGATAACGCAGAATACTATAAGACGTATATTGAGACTCTCGGAAATATTCGTAGTCGCTATATCCTGAAACAGCAGGCACGGGAGGCATATCTTAAAAACGAGCTTATCACAGACCGCAAGGAAGCCGTCGTTAAAAAAATTCGCCCTTTTGAGAATTGCGCCGAGTAAAACTATTATAAATATCGGAGCTACTATATTAAAGCTGTATATAAAGCTTTCGAACACTGTGTGCACCTTCTTTTTTATTTAAGAAAATCGGGTAAAAATTCTGCAGATACGTTATTTTTTGCAAAGCCTCTTATCTTGTCCATTGTCCAAATCTTTCTGTCAGCCGTCTGACCGTAATTGGGACAGCCGTGAAGGGCGACAAGCTCTTCTGTGTAGTCCTTCATAAGATAAACTTGCAGACCGAGGCGCTGTTTATTATAGTGAGTTACGGTCGGATTATATATCGGATTTTCGATAGTGATGCTTCCCGACTTATCCTTGACGATATCGAACGTAACGATGCCGCCTACAAGGTTCATATTATCGTACTGCGTAGAGATAAGGTTGCCGAGCGAATAGATAACGAGCGTCTTCGAGCCGTCTGTGGCCGTCTTCCACTCCATATTCTGAATAACGTGCGGATGCATACCGAGTATAACGTCCGCGCCTGCTTCGGTTATAGCATTTGCGAGGGATTTCTGTGAGCTTGAGAGAGTAAAATAGTTTTCCTCGCCCCAGTGCATTACGACGAATACAAGGTCGGCAAGCGTGTCTGCCTTCTTTGTCATACGCACGATCTCCGCTTCGTTTATGTAGGGAATGTACATCGTACTTCCTGCGGGAAGATACATACCGTTCGTGCTATACGTGTATGAGATAAACGCAATAGAAACGCCGTTTTTCTCTACAACGCGGATATTTTCGTAGTCCGCCTTGTCGTAGTAGCCGCCGAGCATCGTGACCTTGCTTTCACGCGCGTGCCAATAATCGAGCGAGTTGCGGTAGCCCGCCTCTTTCTTATCGAGCATATGGTTGTTCGCCATATTGATAATATCGAATCCAAGCTCGATAAGCGCGTCACCTGCCGCCTCGGGAGTATTAAAGTTCGGATAACCCGAAACGGTCATCTCGTCGCCGCAGATCGGCGTTTCCTGATTGATAAACGCAAGGTCCGCCGACTTTACCATATCGGCAATGCCTGCGTACATATCGGTGAAATTATACTTTTGTCCGTCCTTTGCACGAGCCTTCGCATCTGTGTAGACGTTTTCGTGAATTATGTTATCACCTGCCGCGAGGAACTTGATGCGAACCTCACCGTTATTTACCGAAGGCTCATCGTTTACCGATGGCTCGCCACCGCCCGTCGTCGGCGTATACGCGGTGTCGTCTGTGCGCACATTTACGTCGTCGGTCGTGTCGGCGCTCGGTGCTGTAACGATAGTCGCGTTGGGATCGCGCGTATCGTCGGTGGTAACAAGTCCCGGTGTGCCGTCGTTTACGTTCGCGCCGCACGAGCATACGAGAATCAGCGTAAGCGCCGCGGTGGTGAGCTTCAGAAAATTCTTCATAATTTTCACCCTTTATTTCTTATCAGCACTGCAAGGATGCTTGAAAAACGCCTCAAGATCCGCAAACCACTTGCCGTTCTCGTCCTTCTTAAATCCGAGCCACATAATAAACTTCTCGTCGCACTCGGCATCAAAATACGCCGTGTGCACACCGTGAAGATCGATGAAATTCATCGTCTGACGCCCCATAATAAACATAGCCTCGGTATCGTCCGTACCGTGTGCTTTGGCAAGGTCCACGATGTGTGCCGACTTGCCGAGCTTAAACTGACATATGCCGACAAAATCGCCCGTGCTCTCGTCGTCAAGCTCGTCGCGCACCCACGCGCCGTACGCCAGAAGGTCGGGATCGTACTCGACCTTACAACGCGCACAAAGCTGCTCCTGTAAAGATTTATCCTGAATAGGTTTAATAATAAGCATCTCTATCTCCTACTTTTTTGCATTGCTTTTTAAATATTCCACCTGCGATTTTGTCAAATGCCGCCACGCCCCCGGCTTCAAGCTCTGAAGCTTAAGATCGCCTATCGCCACGCGCGTTAGTCGATTTACTTTGAGCCCGCATTGCTCACACATCTTTCGTATCTGTCGGTTGCGCCCCTCGTAAAGCTCCATTCGAAGTACAGTGACCTCACGGCGCTTGTCGGAGCGCATAGCGTGTATTTCCGTCTTTACGGGCATTATCTCATAGCCGTCGATCACCATCGGTGAGGACAGCTTTTTTATCACGTCGCGCTCAACCTTGCCCACGACCTCTACGTGATATATTTTCGGTATCTCGTGACGCGGATGCGTGAGCTTGTTTGCAAGGTCCCCGTCGTTTGTGAGCAGCAAAAGCCCGTCCGAGTCCATATCGAGCCGCCCGACGGGATATACCCTCTCTCCAACGTCGCGGCACAGCTCAACGACTGTCGGGCGTCCGCGCTCGTCGGATGCAGTGGTAACGTATCCGCGCGGCTTATTGAGCATTATGTAAATATAGTGCTTAAAGCCCGTTTTGACGACCTTACCGTTATATTCGACAGTATCCGTATCAGGGTCTACCTTCTGCCCTATCTCGGCGACTACGCCGTTTACGCGCACCGCACCGCGAGCGATCTCACGCTCGGCGGCACGGCGGCTCATAAGTCCTGCATCAGCAAGATATTTTTGTAAACGTGTTTCTTCCATTATCCGAAAATTCTCTCAAAAAGTTTTTGTTTGTACTCTATTCGCTCAGCGCTTTCCTCGGCGTACAGTGCCACCTCGCCAAGCTTATTATTACCGCTGTAAAACTCTATTTTACCGACAACGTCGCCCTCATTTACAGGCGCCCAGAAATATCGCGGCAAAATAATTTTGCGCGTGATATTTTTATCCCCCGTCGGCAGAATGAGCGAACGTCCGTCGCGGTTTTTTATAGTTACCTCGCCCTTTTCGCTTCCGATGCAGGGAGAGATAAAAACCGACTCGTACGGCTTTATAAGCGACACTCGCCGAACGCTCGCAAAGCCGAGGTCGAGCATAGCCGTATGATCCGTCCAATCGTCGGGCGCGCCGAGCGTTACCGCTATAAGCGTCATACCGTCCCTCTCGGCTGCGGACACAAGGCATCTGCCGCTCGCCTTGGTAAAGCCCGTCTTAACACCAATTGCTCCGTTATAAATATGGAGCATCTTGTTGTGGTTGTGAAGGCTTCGCGCCGTATCTGCATATGAGATGCGGTACTTGTCCGTCGACACTATCTGCCTGAACGTTTCATTTTTCATCGCCGCCGCAGATAGCCTTGCAAGGTCGTGTGCGGTGGTATAGTGATTATCGTCCGAAAGTCCGTGCGGATTGGTGAAATTCGTATCAGAAAGTCCGAGCTCGCGAGCCTTTTCATTCATCATATCAGAGAAGGCGTCGATAGAGCCTGCAACGCCGATAGCGATAGCCGCCGCGGCATCATTAGCACTCTCAAGCATAAGCGCCCAGATAAGCGCCTCAAGCGTTATCCTGTCGCCTGCCTTCAGATATATGGACGAGCCCTCAACGCCTGCCGCCGCCGCGTCCACAACTATCTCGCGCGAAATATCGCCCGATTCGATAGCCACGAGCGCAGTCATTATTTTCGTCGTGCTCGCCATAGGACGGCGCGTGTACGCGTCCTTTTCGAATATGACCTGCCCCGTTTCTGCTTCGATGAGTATAGCCGATTTTGCCGACACGTCGAGCGCGTCGACTCTGGTGTAAAACAGCGCGGCAAAAGTAATCGCCGCTAAAAACAGCGCCGTTAGTTTCTTAAGTTGCATAACCTCTCTCCTTGTGTAAAGCTTCAATAAAAGCGTTTACATAGGAGAGATCGTTTATGCCCTGAAACTTATTCCTCGTCTGCCTTATCGTCAGTATCAGCCGCGTCCTTGTTTTTTGCAAAAATATCCTTTATTTTCGCGATAAGATCGGGAGAGCGCTCGATAAAGCCTGCAATCTGATCTACTCTGTCGGGGGCTGCGCCTGCGCCCTGTCCGACGTTTAACATCTGTACGCCACCGTCGGGAGAAACGACTAAAAAGCCAACGGGCTGTACGGTAACGCCCGTTCCGCCGCCGCCACCGAAATTCGAGGTGAGCGCGCCGTTCTTGTTTGATTCTTCAGCCGCCTTTTTCGCATTCTTGCCGATATAGTCAACGCCGCCCGACGCGAAGCCGACCATTACCTTCGACACGGGAATTACGGTAGTGCCGCCGGGAGTGTTGATGGGATTACCGATAATAGTATTCGCATCAACTACGTTTCTTATCTGTTCAAGAGAGGTTTCGATGATACCGGAAATTTTGTTTTCTGCCATTTTTATGTTCCCCTTTTTTAATTATTTCTGTTTTATATATGCCCAAAGTGAGCGTACTAACATATCAAATATCTGCCAGAGGCGAAACGAGAACGTAATATCGACATCCGCTCGCGTTTTTTCGGTAGTGAAATCAGTCGTAACGACTATTTCCTCATTTTTCGGTAGCTTTAACTTAACGCTGTTGTCAAGAAGCTCGAGTAGGCACTGTACCGCACCGCATACAGCACCGTAAAGCACGGCAGTAGTCGCCGCATCGCCCGAGGCAACTATTATATAAAGTCGGCGCACCTTGATATGAAGATGCCGTCCGAAGCGGTCGAGAAATACCTTTACGACCTCGAGCACGGTGTCAACAAGCTCGGAAATATCGCGTTTTTCCTTGGTATGCGCCTTTACGTCCTCCGATGCCTTTCCTACGGTACTTTTTTTCTTTTTGGCGTCCTTTTCCGCCTTCTTCGCGGCTTTTTTCTTGGCCTTCGCTTCCTCTTTAGCCTTCCGCTTTCTGAATTTTTTTATTTCATAGTCGGACAGCCGAAGCTTTTTTTCGCGTTTCGGATAGAGTCTGATGCGAAAAATGCCAACACCAAGCGACAGCTTCGTATCGTCGCAAAGCCTTATGCTGACACCAATGCGAAGCATAAGCAAAAGCGCGAAAAGCAAAATAACGCCAAGCACAATGAGCCACCCCATCGCATCACACTCCCTTCATACGAAACTACCTTGATTAGTCCACAGGCTCGTCTACCGGCTTCTCCTCGGGTACGGCAAACAGCTCGATCGACGGCAATTCCTCGACCGAGGATATACCGAATATACGAAGGAAGGCGTCCGTCGTTCTGAAAAGCGACGGTCTGCCCGGTGCATCAAGCTGTCCACAGACCTCGATAAGTCCCTTATCCGTCAGATTATTGACAGTATAGCTTGAATCTATACCGCGTACCGAGTCGATATACGAGCGCGTTACGGGCTGATGGTACGCTACTATTGCGAGCGTTTCCATAGAGCTTCGCGATAGGTTTCCGCCCTGACGTACGCCAAGCGCCGCACGTATCTTTTCGATATGCGCTTCCTTGGTGCAAAGCTGGCAGGTTTCCTTAAACATAACGAGCTGTATTCCGCGCTCGTTTTCGGGATTATTGTATTCCGCCTGCATCTCGGTAAGTATTTCTTTGACCTCGCTTATCATACACTCTGCCGCCTCGGCAAGAGTTTCGTACGTAAGCGGGTGTCCTGCGGCAAAAAGCACCGCTTCAATTATAGGCTTCGCTGACATTGTTATCACCGCCTGTCATTCTTTCGTGATTAAGATTTACCCTGAAGTCCGTTATCTCGCCAAAATCCGTTTCTTCAACGGGGCGAAGCGTAACTCTGTTCTTTTTCATAAGCTCGAGCACCGCAAGGAAGGTCGCTATAAGCTCGCTTCGGCTTTTCGCCGTCAGAAGTATAGAGGTGTAAAGCGCCTCGCCGTTTTTGACGAGATAGCGTATAACGCCGTATATCTTTCCGCTTACGGGAACTATCGGCGTGCGAAGAATACGCTCGAAGGGCTTTGCCGCCGCCTCACGGTTTGCCTCGTCAAGCGCGTTTTTGTCCATCGTGCGAAGCATACGAAGCATAACGCGGCGAAGTGCGTCCGCCTGCTGTGGCTCGATCTTACCCGAGTCGGGCTTTACCTCGTCAGTATCCTTGACCATTCGTCCCGAATACACGCTGTGTCGCTCGGCGAGATACCCTGCCGCTTGCTTCATCTTCTGATATTCGAGGAGCATCGCCGCGAGCCTTGCACGAGGATCCTCTTCCTCGTCCTCGGGTTTAGGCAGGAGCATCTTACTCTTTATGAGCATAAGCTCACTCGCCATAACGATAAACTCGCCCGCAACCTCCATATCCATTCTCTGCATCTCTTCGATGTGCTCCATATATTGGTCGAAGATGAGCGCTATAGGTATGTCAGTTATTTCAACCTTGTTTTTTTCGATAAGCTTTAGGAGAAGGTCGAGAGGACCCTCGAACGCCTCAAGCTTGTACTGTAAATTTTCCATTGTCAATCTACCTTCAAATTAAACTAATGGGATAAGCCAGCGAAGCGCCACTGAAACACCGCTTACTGCAAGTGAAAGCGGCACGTCGAGAACGCCAATGAAAAGAAGTGCGAGAATAGCTATCGAAATATACTGCTCGTACTTCATCACACCGAAATAAATCTTATCGGGAAGGATCGAATAAAGTACTCGCGAGCCGTCAAGCGGCGGTACGGGAATGAAGTTGAACACCGCAAGCGAAATATTGAGAAAATGGAACGATGCAAAAAAACCTATTGCCACACTTACAAGATTGTACACAAACTCGTTTGGCACGGGCATGATTCCGCCAGCAAACAAAAACAGCAAAAACTCAGATACGAGCGCGCCGAAGAACGCGAGTATCAAATTCATCACGGGACCTGCAAGTGCCGATAAAGCCATTCCAAGCTTCGGGCGTTTGAAGCGACCTGCCCTTATCGGTACGGGGTTTGCCCAACCGAAGCCGAACAGAAGCATTGAAATAAATCCGAACGGATTCAAGTGCCTGAGTGGATTAAGCGAGAGTCTGCCGAACTTCGCGGCGGTGTCGTCACCGAGCTTGTTTGCAACCCATCCGTGTGCAACCTCGTGAAACGTCAGCGCGATAAGCACGATTATAAGGCGCTGCAGAAGCTCCATTATTGCTATGCCGATATTATCGGCGCCGTTAAAAAGCGAACCTATCATCTTATATCTCCAAAAGCGCGAGAATGGAGCGCATAGCCTCGTCCTTGCCCATTCCGTCGAATACGGAGAACGGTATTATCT
>JAZSJI010000175.1:0-12838 GCA_045534235.1 Candidatus Flemingiibacterium sp.
CGCGCAAGCTCGTCGAAGGCAAAGTTTACGGTTCGGTGGTTGCCGATTTTGGCGAGAGTGATAGTTGTCATTGTGTTTCTCCTTGAATGTGGCTTGAATCGTGGCTTAAAAATCTACCGTATTGGTAGGCTTGTTCGCGAATACGCGTTTGATCCAGCGCTGATATACCTCATCGAAAAAGAAGTTGTCGTGTACGGTGTGGGTTTCGGGTTCGAGAGCGAAATGGTACGCTGTGAGCGCCTTTGTCTGCGCGTCGATCTTCGCCTGGTCGCCGTGTGCGTAGGTACGCACGAGCTCTGCATACATCTTACAATAGGTCGAGTGGTACGACAGATACTTCCACTGCGCATTCTTCTCGCGGTTGGGTGCAATGTGCGACGTTTCAAATGCGTTAACGAGCGCGTCGATAGCGTCCATACGCTCGATAACGTCAACGTGCGCTTCCTTGTGGTCGTTACGCATAAACGCAGGATCGAACAGCTCGGATATCTTTTCAAGATAGCTTTCGACCGCAGGGCCGTCCTCGCCGAACGCCGCAGCGTAGTAGTCGCGCGAGATGTCCTCGAACTTCGAGTTCTTGTCCCAAAGTCCCGCCGCCATAGCGTACATCGGAAGTCCCGTCGGGAACGCGGCTCTCTGCTCCTGACAGCTGATAAATCCCGAGAAGCCGAAGCGATCAAGTCCGGTAACGTCCTGATGCAGTATCTTCGCGCAGGAAGCGTAGCCGGGATCGAGATAGTGGTCCCACATAAGGTGATAATCAAATATCACGCACTTGCAGTCGGGGTTCCATCTTCTCCACGCGTTAAAGTGAGCGATAATCGATTCAACGTCACGTGGGAAGGTGTTGTTATTAAGATTAAACTCCGGAAGCTCGATCGAATCGGGATCGACCTTGGTATCGTAAAGCGGACGCGAATAGGTACGGCTCGAGGGCGAGAGATTCATAATAAATCTGTCGGGATTCTTGAGCTTTATCTGTGTAGGTGCCCAAAGTGTGTCAACATAGATTACGAAGGAAACCTTGGTGTCAAGACCTGCCGCGGTGAGCGCTTCGTCAAGGTCGTTGAGGAGCATCATATACCAGTCAGCCGGGCGCATCTTACGACATTCCTCGCACTCGCACCAGTTGTTCATACCGTCAGCGAGAATAAAGCGTATAAAGGTAACGCTCGGATTGTTTCGGCAGTATTCGACCGCCCACTCAACTACCTTGTCGCGTACAGACTTCTTCGAGTAGCAGAACTGGGTGAATCCGATGTTGCCGCTACTACCGTCGATGCCTACTTGAGCACCGAAAATGCCGCGCTTGCCGTTTATAAGCGCCATATCCTCTTCCATTCCGGGCGCGAGCGTGTAGTTTCTCTTATCATAAATACCGTACGGATACAAAAGCCATCCGTGACCAACGGCGAGGTGACCGAGCGAGCGCTTGTCGATCTCCTCGTCGATACGCGTGCTCGAATGACCGATAGCGTCAAAGTCGATCTGTTCTGCCTCGCGGAACGGATTGTATCTGTGTCCGTACCAGCAGCGGTAGAACGACGCGGGAGATAGATGCTGGGTATAGTAAGCGTTCATACCCACCTTGGGTATCCAGTTTATCATATTGTAAATGTGCTCGTACATCGAAGCGCCCTCGATAGCGATAACGCGGTAGCGGCGCGAAGGAGTTTCGCGAACGCTTACGTTAAGCGCCGCCTTGTCGAGCGTCTTTTCGGGAATGATCTCGCCGTCGTCACCGGGACGGATCCATCTGCAGCCAAGCTCACGAAGGAAGCGGTAAGCCGCGATAAGCACTGCCCTCTCCGAAGCACCGGTAATAACGCCCGCGCCGTCCGCGACGTCGATGAGAATTTCATCGTCGAGCTTATTGTATTCAACCATAGGCGTAAGTCCTACCCAAACAACGCTCGTAAGGCTCGCGTCATATTCGTCGTACGTGCGCTGATCGACAAGAAGCGACGCGTCCATCATTTTGAGATAGCGCGCAAGCTCGTCCACAGCGTAGGATACGGTCTGATGCTTTCCGATTTTGGCAAGTGTGATGGTGGTCATGGTTATATCTCCTTAAAAATTGTTTTTGTATTTTAGAAATCGACCTCAACGGGCTTATTCGCGAATACACGCTTGATCCAGCGCTGATATACCTCATCGAAGTAGAAGTTATCAAATACTGTGTGTGTTTCTTCCTCAAGACTAAAGTGGTACGCGGTGAACGCCTTTGTCTGCGCCTCGATCTTCGCCCCGTCTCCGTGAACGTAGCACCTGACAAGCTCTGCATACATTTTGCAGTAGGTCGAGTGGTACGAGAGGTACTTCCACGAAGCGTTAACGTCCTTATTCGGCGCGATGTACTTCGTTTCAAACCCATCCACGAGTGCATCGATAGCGTCCATACGCTCAATGCAGTTGAAGTGAGCCGTGGCGTGGTCGTTTCTCATAAACGCAGGATCAAACAGCTCGGATATCCTCGCAAGGTACGCTTCTACCGCAGGACCGTCCTCTCCGAACGCCGCCGTGTAGTAGTCGCGCGAGATGTCCTCGAACCTCGAGTTCTTGTCCCAAAGGCCTTGTGCCATTGTGTACACCGGAAGTCCCGTCGGGAACGCGGCTCTCTGCTCCTGACAGCTTATGTAGCCCTCAAGCCCAAGCTTTTCAAGTCCGGTCGTATCGAGGTGGAGCATTTTCGCGCAGGATGCGTAGCCGGGATCGAGGTAGTGATCCCACATCATCTGATAGTCAAAGAGAACTGCCTTGCAATCCGGTGCAGACTTTCGCCAAGCATTGTAGTGAGCAACGAGCGACTCAACGTCGCGCGGCAAGGTGAGCTTGTTGCGCTCGTACGGCGAAATTTTGATCGAGTCGGGATCGCACTTCATATCGTAGAGCGGACGCGAGTAGGTGCGGCTCGACGGGCAGAACTCAAGAATGAATCTGTCGGGATTGTTAAGCTTAACCTTTTCGGGCGGCCAAAGAAGGTCAACGTAAAGCGAGGCGAGAATCTTTGTGTCAAGGCCGGCTGCACTAAACTTCTCGTCCATTTCGTTGAGAATGGTAACGTACCACTCGGATGCGGAGTATTTGCTGCACTCCTCGCACTCGCAGTAATTGTTTATACCGTCGGCAAGCGTGAACGAGAGAATCGTAAGTGCGGGCGTATTCTTGCAGTACTCAACCGCGAAGTCGGTGATTGTGTCGCGAATATCCTTTCGCGAGTAGCAAAGCTGTGTGAAGTTGAGTGTGTTATTAAATAGCGTACGCTCGCCGTTTATCTGTGCAAAGCATTTCTTATATTCGTCGGTAAGCTTTGGATCGTTGATATCGTGGATGTAGCTTTCCTTTATTCCGAAGGGACGCGTTGTGAAGCAGTGCCCGACACCTATGTAGATCATCGAACGCTTCATCGCTTCCTCGTCAAAGCGATTCTTCGAAGCAAGCGCCTCGTCAAACGTGGGTTGCGCCTCGGCAGACTTGAAGGGATTGTATTTGTGCATCCTCCAGAGTCTGAAATTGCCGAGTGGCGCGAAGAACTGCATAAGATACGTGTTCATACCGACCTTGGGCAGCCAATCGAGCATACTGAAGAAATGCGGGTATATGGTTGCACCCTCGGAGCACACCGCGCGGTAAACGGTGGACGGCGTTTCGCGAACGCTCGCCGCGAGGGCGGTCTTATCAATCTTCTTTTCGGGAATAATCTCGCCGTCGTAGCCGGGGCGGATCCATCGGCAGCCGAGCTCACGAAGGAAGCGGTATGCCGCAATAAGCACCGCACGCTCGTTTGCGCCGGTGATAACGCCCGCGCCGTCCACGACGTCGATAACGATGGTGTCATTGAGCATATCGTAGTCGACCATAGGTGTAAGACCGAGCCAGATAACATTTGTTTTGGTGGGATCGTACGCCTCATAGGTGCGCTGATCGATAAGTATAGTTCTGTCCATCCTCTTAAGGTAGCGCACAAGCTCGTCAGTGGCGAAGCTCACCGTCTGATGAGTGCCGATTTTAGCAACGGTAACAGTTGTCATTATGCTTCTCCTCGTGGCAAATCAGAAATCGACCTCAACGGGCTTGTTCGCGAATACGCGCTTGATCCAGCGCTGATATACCTCGTCGAAATAGGAGTTGTCGAGCACGGTGTGAACCTCAGGCTCAATACTGAAGTGGTACGCGGTGAGTGCCTTCGTCTGCGCATCGATCTTTGCCTCGTCACCGTGAGCGTAGCATCTGACAAGCTCCGCGTACATCTTTGCGTAGGTGGAATGGTACGACAGATACTTCCACGAAGCATTCTTGTCCTTATTCGGTGCGATGTACTTCGTTTCAAACTCATTAACGAGCGCGTCGATAGCGTCCATACGCTCGATAACATTACTATGTGCCTCAACGTGATCGTTTCGCATAAACGCAGGGTCGAACAGCTCGGACATCTTCGCAAGATACGCCTCAACAGCGGGGCCGTCCTCGCCGAATGCAGATGCGTAGTAGTCGCGCGACACGTCCTCGAACTTCGAATCCTTGTTCCACATAGCGTCAGCCATGGCGTACATCGGAAGCGCGGTCGGGAATGCCGCGCGGTGCTCCTGACAGCTTATAAAGCCGATAAAGGGATATCTGTCAAGTCCCGTAACGTCCTGATGCAGTATCTTCGCGCAGGAGGTGTAGCCGGGGTCGAGGTAATGGTCCCACATAAGGTGGTACTCAAATATCGTGCACTCGCACGGAACGACCTTTTTCCAGGCTCTGAAGAACGCCATGATGGTTTCAACGTCACGCGGCAAGGTAAGCTTGTTGCGTACATACGGCGGAAGCTCGATCGTGTCGGGGTCGACCTTGGTGTCGTAGAGCGGACGCGAATAGGTGCGGCTCGACGGCGAGAGGTTCATAATAAAACGGTCGGGATTCTTAAGGCGCACCTTTTCGGGCGGCCAGAGGGTATCGACGTAAAGCGAGAAACCGTCTCGAGTGTCAAGTCCCTCGTCTGTAAGCTTTTCGTCAAGCTCATTGAGGATGGTCATAAGCCAATCCGCAGGACGCATCTTCTGACATTCCTCGCACTCGCAGTGATTGTTCATACCGTCAGCGAGTCCGAAGCGAAGCAGAGTTACGTTCGGATGCTTCTTTATGTAGTCAACCGCGCCGTCTGTCATAACGTCGCGCACCTCTTTTCTCGAGTAGCAGAGGTTTGTGAAGTGAAGCAGATTATTGAATATCTCGCGCTTACCGTCGATAAGTGCGAAGCACTCTTTGTATTCGGGAGTGATACGGGGATCGTTCGGGTCGGTTATAGTGTTTGCGTTGATGCCGAACGGGAACATAGTCCATCCGTGACCGGGATTAAGAAGCTCAAGACCGCGCTTGTCAATCTCCTCCTCAAGACGGAGTCTGGAGCCGTACGCCTCCTCGAAGCTGATTATGCGCTCCGCCTCACGGTGCGGATTAAACGGATGTCTGTACCAGCGATTGTAATTGCTCATCGTGGTGAGAAACTGCAGATAGTAGGTGTTAAGACCAACCTTGGGCATCCAATTGACCATATTGTAAAAATGCTCGAAAATGGTTGCGCCCTCGGAACAGATCGCACGGTATTTAAGCGAAGGTGTTTCGTGTACCGAAACGGTAAGCGCCGCTTCATCGAGCGTACGCTCGGGTATGATCTCGCCGTCGTCGCCGGGGCGTATGAAACGGCATCCAAGCTCGCGAAGGAAGCGGTATGCGGCGATAAGCACTGCTCTCTCGTTAGCACCCGTGATGATGCCCTCTCCGCCCTTGACGTCAATAAGTATCTCGTCGATAAGCTTGTCAGCCCCAACGAGCTCACTTGTGCCGATCCAAAGATAGTCGGAAAGCGACGGATCATATTCATCGAATATACGCTGGTCGATAATAATGCGGCGGTCGATTTGCTTTAAGTAGCGTGCAAGCTCCTCGACGGCAAAGCGAACCGGTGCAGCAGTTCCTATTCGTGCAATTTTTACGGTCATTTTTTAAAACTCCTCAAACTAAATTTTGCTTTAATGTTATTATAATAATATTAAAAATAATATTTAAAGCTTACCTAATTGTAACAATTAAGGTCCCGTTTGTCAATAGTTTCAGGGAAAGTTATGGAAAACTTTTTTCTCGTCAAAAAACGCAGGCAAAAAGTGCCTGCTCGAGCTCTTCAAACGTAAATTTTTTATTAATTTTCTCTGTATATAAAAGTTAACATATAGTCTATTGCTTTTTTGTCGATTTTACTGTAAAATAGGGGTATGTGAATTTAAAAATAAGGAGCAATTACTATGAAAAAGTACAAGCTTATCGCCCTCGCGGCGGCATTTTCTATCGCTCTCACCGCTACCCCTATGATGGTGCACGGTGACGAGGCAACCTTTGACAGCGCAAACGATCCCCTCATTTCCCTTTCCTATATTGAAAAGGTGCTAACCCCGAAATATGAAGAGAAGATTGAGGAATTGACTAAAAAATACGAAGCTGCAAATGAAATCATCTCTATGATGCAGTCCTCTCTCACCGATGCAGAGCAAAAGATATCCGAGCTTGAAAAGCAGCTTTCAGAGGGCGGGATTAGCGGCGGTGCAGCCACATCCTCCGGCTACGAGGTCGTCTATATGAAGAAGGGCGCGAAGCTTCTTGCTAAAACCCCCTGCGAGATAATTCTCCGTACGGGCAGCGCTATCGTCGTTTCCATTACGGTAAACGGTCTTAACGACATCACGAACGGCGACGAGCTTCTTAATGCTACCTCCGTTCCGCTTTACCACTGCTTACTCGTGCCCCGCGGCGATGACGGACGCGGCATTGAGGTTACCTCTGACGGCGCGTACGTTATGGTGAGAGGAGAATACGAAATTGTCGAATAAGCAAAAGGGGCGTGATAAGATGCGCCGTATCGTCGCTCTTTTTATGGTGCTGTTTTTGCTCGTTTCGGTATTCGCCACGGTTATCTTCTACCTTGTTACTCCCGTATTCGCAGCCGAGTCAGAGGATACGGACGAGTACACGGACACTACAGACACAGACGCCGATGATACCGATGACACCCAAAGCACAGATGATACCGACGTCACCGACGACTCAGCCGATACGTCGAGCGAGCCCGAGGATACCACCGAGGAGCCCGAAGATACAACCGAGGAGCCTGAGGATACTACCGGCGGCCCCGATCCCTCACTTTGGCCTGAATTTGACTACGACATCGAGATTCCCGACCTTCCCGAGCCCGAAAAGATAGAGGACAAGCTTATCCGCGTCGGACTTATGTACGGCACGGGCGTTACGGTCGGCTTCGAGGTCGACACGTCGTACGGCTTCTATATCAATAAGGTAAACCGCACGGGTGACCTTACAAGCGAGCCTATATGGGATATTGATATCACCAAGGTTTCCTGCACAGTCGACCACAATCTCGCAAAGTCCGCAATGACCTATTCCAAGACCTCGTATGCGTCAAGCACCGTTATCGGCGGCTATCACATCGAGCTTGGCGAGAACCTCACACGCGAAGACGTTATCGTTATTACTAACGCGCTCGAGGATACACTCGATGAGCTTGATATGTACGTTATCCCCGCCTACGTAAACGGCGGATATCGCGTACGTATGGGCGACTTTCCCTCCGCTGATCTCGCGAGCGTCGCGGCAAACGAGCTTTCAAAAATGCTCGGCGGTCTGCCGCTCACCGTAGCCTCGCCCACAAGCACCGCGCTTTCTCTCGTCGATCCGCTCACCGACAAGATT
Source organism: Candidatus Flemingiibacterium sp. (assembly GCA_045534235.1). Classification (GTDB taxonomy): domain Bacteria; phylum Bacillota; class Clostridia; order Oscillospirales; family CAG-272; genus Flemingiibacterium. The sequence continues at coordinate 7,747 of JAZSJI010000175.1, forward strand.
TTGTTTGAGTACGACTGCGGTGACGTAACAGCGCTCGGACTTACCCCTAAGTCCTCTCCGAGCGGTGAGAAGGCATACCTCGTTACACCTGCAAAAAAGCTCTACGACGGCACGTTTATGTTCCGCAGATACATCTCGGGTGGCGTTGACGGTGTATCGCTTACCGATATTATTGAGCTTGAGGAATACATAGAGGGCGTAATTCCTTATGAGATAAGCTCGGCGTGGCCCGAGGAGTCACTCAAGGCGTTCGCGATAATGGTGCGCTCGTTCACGCTTTACGGCACACGCCACGAGGCAGCGTATCAGGTCGACATCTGTAACTCCACGCACTGTCAGGTATACGGCGGCAGAACCAAGGTCAACGAAGCCGTGATGAACGCCGTACGCGCCACAAAGGGACTCGTTATGGAGTCAAACGGCAAGATAGCCTGCGCTTACTACAGCGCAGTCACGGGCGGTTACACCATAAGCAGCTATGACGCTTGGGGATACCAGCATATCCCCTATCTCGTAGCAGTTGAAACTCCTTGGGAAAACTACAACAACCATTCCTACGGCGTATGGACCGCCGAGGTTTCCCCGAGCACGCTCTGCTCGCACCTTAACTCAAAGGGCTACACAAATCTCAAGGGCTCGATAAAGTCTATCACCATCGACAAGCTCTGCGAGGGCTCGACTTACGTGCGCGACATAACCTTTACCGACATTTACGGCAACAAGGCAACTATAAAGGCAAGCGCAAACGTGTATACCGCACTTTCGAAGTACTGCAACAGCGCGAACTTCGTCGTTGGCAAGGGTAAGGTCGAGGCAAACCGTGCAGAGTTTTACACGACCTCGCTCGAGAATATGAACGTGCTCACGGACAGCGGCTCGCAAAGCCTTGCCGATACGGACGCGGCAATGGTGCTTACCGGCGACGGTGAATTCGTAACGGAGCTTAACCATAGCACCGTGCTCGGTGCAAGCGGCGAATACACGCTCGGCGACACAAACGCTGTGAACCGTACAGAAACCGTATACGCCAAGAACAGCGAGAACTTCATCTTTGCGGGACTTGGCTGGGGACACGGCGTCGGCGCGTCGCAGATAGGTCTGCGCGACCTCGCAAAGCTCGGCTACAAGGCCGCGGAAATTCTCCCGAAATACTACACGGGCGTTAATATTGTAGATTGGCGCGAAATAAAATAAAACACCAAAGCAGGCAACCGTGACGGTTGCCTGCTTTTTTTATGCAAATTTTTCCCCACCGCCATATTGTGACACGCTTCGCGGCACGTACGTGTTAAAATAGTAATCGCAAATACCGAGAAAAGGAGATAAAAAATGGACAACTGCATTGAAACAAATCTCGTCGGCACAGAGCTTACCGTAAAAATTTCAGGCGAGATAGACCACCACAGCGCGCGTCCTCTGCGCCAAAAAATCGACGAGGCACTGTACTACTACAGAAGCAAATCGGTCGCACTTGACCTATCGGACGTGGTATTTATGGATTCGTCAGGGCTTGGACTTATACTCGGGCGCTTCACGCTCGCGCGTGAGCTTGGCGGCGAGCTTCGCGTTGTGAATCCAAACGAGTGCGTATTAAAGGTACTCGAGCTCGCAGGCACGGGCAGACTTATCAAAATCGAAAAAACAAACGCGAAAGGAGCAAAAAAATGAAGACGTTGCTGAATGAAGTAAAAATGACGTTTACCGCAATAAGCGAAAATGAAAGCTTCGCGCGCGGTGTCGCTGTAAGCTTTGCTTCGCAGGCGTCGCCTACGGTAACACAGCTCGCAGACATCAAATGCGCCGTCAGCGAGGCGGTTACAAACGCTATCGTTCACGCGTACCCCGACAGCGTAGGCAAGGTAAGTATGACGCTTCGCCGCTACGGTAACGGGCAAATAGTCATTACGATAAAGGACAACGGTATCGGTATCGAGGACGTTGACACAGCGCGTCAGCCGCTATATACGACCGACACGACCGGTGAGCGAAGCGGTATGGGCTTTGCCATCATGGAAAGTATGACCGACAGCCTCACCGTACGCTCGAAAAGAGGGCGCGGCACGACCGTCACGATGCGTATAAAGGTCGGCGTGAAATCGGATACATAAATTAAGCGGGAGTGTTTGATATGGCATCAGCCGACTACAAGGACAACGCCGAGCTGCTCGCACGTGTACGTGAGGGAGATACATCGGCAGAAGCCGAAATTATAGAAGCAAACGCGGGGCTTATACGCAGTATAGCCACGAGGTTTCGCGAGCGTGCCGCGGAGAGCCACGGGTGCGATTTCGAGGACCTTATGCAGATAGGCGCGATAGGTATGATAAAGGCAATAAAAAGCTACGATCCCTCGTTCGGCACAGTCTTTTCAACGTACGCCGTTCCGCTCATAATCGGTGAGATAAAGCGTTTTTTGCGCGACGACGGGCCTGTCAAGGTAAGCCGCACGACAAAGCGGCTCGGCGTTGAGGCGCTTCATACGCGAGAGGTATTTATGCTTCGCGAGGGGCGCGAACCGTCCGTGGACGAGCTGTCGGAGCTTCTGAACGTCAGCCGCGAGGAGCTATGCGGTGCGCTGCTTTCAATGAAGGCCCCCCACTCGCTGTCTGAGCCGATCGGCGACGACGGCGCGCAGCTCGGCGAGCTAATTTCCTCAGACGAAAACGAGCTTGACGGTCTGTGCGACCGCCTTGCTCTTCGCGAAGCGATACGCGCACTTCCAAAAGAGCAGCGCGAGATCGTGGTGCTGCGTTACTTTTGCGATATGTCACAGCAACGCACCGCAGAAATGCTCGGGCTTACGCAGGTAAAGGTATCGCGCGAGGAGAAAAAGATATTCGCCCGCCTTCGCTCGCAGCTATAAAAAGTGCGCGATTTTTTCAAAAATCCGCACGCATAAATCAAAGCGCCGTATTGACTTTACGGCGCTTTGATGTTATAATCAGTTCAGAAATTCTAAACGAGGCAGAAATATATGAACTATTTAAAACAGATCCACGGATTTTGCCTTCGCAGAAGGCTTGAGCCGCTCTCCGCATCGGCTATCGCGCTCTACTACGTACTGCTCGAGATATTCAACACAGTCGGCTTTCCCGACGAGCTATCACTTCCTCTTGGACGGCTGAGCGCAGAGTGCTCGCTCGGCAAAACGGCGCTGTACCGTGCACGTGACGAGCTTGCGTCGCGTGGATACATAAGTGTACGAAAAAGTGTGACGTCAGCGCGCTCGGCGGTGTACGCGATATGCGCTATTGAAGCAAGTGAAATATACGGAGGTGAGGGTGTATGAGAACGTACTGCATACCGAATTCCCTGCTCTTTTTCTCGCGCTACACGTGGTATCTGCGTGCGCTCGGTACGAAAAAGGCAGAGCGTCAAAAAATACTCGCGGACATAAACTCGGGGCTTCTCAGTCGCGACACGCTTGAAACTGATTGGCAGCGCTCACTCGAGCGCGAAATAGAGGCTCTGCGCGCAAAAATGAAGGAGATAGAGTTCGTTGTGGAGTCTATCCCCGAAACGCCGCAGCTCTTCCCTTGCAAGCTTTTCCTGCGGCTCTACTTCATCGTAGGGCTTTCGATGACCGAAACGGCAGAGAAAATGAACGTGAGTATGTCCACCCTTCGCCGTATACGCGACCGCGCTGCACGTCATTTCGATGATTTTCCGCCCGCGTGAGAGGGATAGGAGAACGCAGAGGATACGGGGCTACGCGCTTTCTTGAAAGAAAGCTGTGCAAAGAACTTTTATACAACGCATTCGCTAAACTCTTGCTTGCGAAATCAAAATAGGTTGTTTAGCGCTCCCGATATGGACACAACGCTTCGATTTTCGTGCACCGCGCCACGGGCGACCAATTGTCGCCTCTACATACCGACGAGCGAAGCAAGGCGGTACTAACGCGAGCACAAAAAGGGGTGCAGTGCTTCAATTACCGCAAAACAGTTGCCGGGGTGGCGACACGGGTGTCGCCGAGGTCCCCGGCTGGCTGGAGCGTGGGCTACAGTTTAGCCAAACACTCTGTGAAGCGATAGCGCCTATAAAGTTTTTTGCTGTCGTTGAAAACGACGCTTTTCTTTCAAAAAAGCCGCGTATCCCCTAAACCAAAAAGCCACAGAGCGCGAGCACTCTGTGGCTTTTCATCAAGTATTTCTGTCGACGACCTTCATTTTTTTGAGGTTGCCGATTTTTTTTGAGCGAGCATCGAGCTCGGCGAGTACGTCGTCGAGGGAAAGACCGCGCTCGTTCATCATTACCATAAGATGATAGATGAGGTCGGCGATTTCGTTCTTTAATTCCTCGTTGTCGCCGTTTTTAGCGGCGATTATCGTTTCAGCGCACTCCTCACCAACCTTTTTGAGTATCTTGTCGAGTCCCTTTTCGAAAAGGTAACAGGTGTACGAGCCCTCCTCGGGGTTCACCTTACGGTCAGCGACGACCGCGTAAAGATCGTTTAAAACGTTATCGTTCATCTTATTTTTCCTCCAAATTCATCAATTCTCGATAGAAGCACGTACGCGCCCCCGTGTGACACGCCGCACCCGTCTGGATAACCTTGACAAGAAGCGTGTCCTCATCGCAGTCGTACGACAGTGACATCACCTTTTGCTTGTGTCCGCTCGTCGCACCCTTGTTCCAAAGCTCGCCGCGCGAACGGCTCCAAAACCACGTGTATCCCGTTTCAAGCGTAAGTGTGAGCGACTCCTTGTTCATATACGCGAGCATCAAAACGTCTCCGTTTTCATAGTCCTGCACGATAGCGGGAATAAGCTCGCCTTTTTTGAAAAATACGGCTAAATCTACGTTTTTATCTATCATAATCTGACCGGTATTCCCTTCTCCTTAAGATGCTCCTTAACCTGTCGCACCGACAGCTCGCGGAAATGGAACAGACTTGCCGCAAGCGCCGCATCGCATCCCGTTTTTTCAAAAACATCCGAGAAATGCGTAAGATTGCCGCCGCCGCCCGATGCGATAACGGGTATTTTTACCCTCTCGCATACCGCGCGTGTAAGCTCAATGTCGAAGCCGTTTTTAGTTCCGTCAGTGTCCATCGACGTGAGGAGAATCTCGCCTGCGCCAAGGCGTTCCG
>JAZSJI010000129.1:0-11818 GCA_045534235.1 Candidatus Flemingiibacterium sp.
CACGCTCCCACCAGCCAGGGACCTCGGCGACACCCGTGTCGCCACCCCGGCAACTGTTTGGCGATACATTGAAGTTTTGCACCCCTTTTGGCGTTCGCATCAGGGCGCGTTGCTTCGCTCCGCGCCAAAGTAAGCATACGAAGCATACGAACGCTCTGCGCCGCGCGGAGCAAGGCGCTCCTACCGTATGCTAAACTCGCCGTCCAGTGAAGCGAGGACGGCAACCACTCCTAACGGGACATCACCATCGTACGGTGAGCGCTAAACAGTTGCCGGGATGCAGGGTTCCCGGCTGGCTATGGCGCGGTGCACGAAAATCGGAGCGCAATCTTCGATTGCATATCGAGAGCGCTAAACAGTAATTTTGCTTCCTCAAACAAAAGTTGAGCGAAGCGTTGTATAAAGTTTTTTGCCAGGCTTTTTTTCAAAAAAGCCGCGTAACTCTACAAAAAATCACCGAAAGGAAAATATTATTATGTCATTTGAAGTTTTAAGTGAGAAGATCAGAGCGAAGAACAATCCTACCGTAATGGGACTTGACCCTATGCTTGACTACATTCCCAAGTATATCCGCGACAAGGCAGTAAGCGAGTACGGCGACACGTTTAAGGCGGCAGGTGAGGCTATTTTTGAATTTAACAAGGGACTTATCGACGCGGCGGCGGAGCTTGTACCTGCTGTAAAGCCGCAGTCGGCGTTCTACGAGATGTACGGTATAGAGGGACTTATCGCACTTGAAAAAACTATCGAGTACGCGAAGGCGGCAGGTCTTTACGTTATTCTCGACGTTAAGCGAAACGACATCGGCTCGACCGCCGAGGCGTACGCAAAGGCGTTTATCGGACAGACACAGCTCTTTAATTCGTCGGCTAAGGCGACGCCCGTTGATTGCGTGACGGTCAATCCGTACCTCGGCATCGACGGCGTAAAGCCGTTCATCGACGTTGCGGCAGAGAACGGCAAGTCGATGTTTATCCTCGTCAAGACCTCGAACAAGTCCTCGGGCGATTTCCAGGACCTCGAGATAGACGGCACCACGCTTTACCGTAAGGTAGCGGCGAAGGTTGAGGAGTGGGGCGCACCCTACATCGGCGAGTCGGGCTACAGCCCGTGCGGCGCGGTCGTTGGCGCGACTTATCCAAAGCAGCTTACCGAGCTTCGCGCGGCAATGCCTCACACGTTCTTCTTAATCCCCGGCTACGGTGCGCAGGGCGGTGCGGCAAACGACATCGTCGGCGCGTTTGACAAAAACAAGTCGGGCGCGATAATCAACTCCTCCCGTGCGCTTATGTGCGCTTACAAAAAGGCAGGCGACGACGGCACAAACTTCAAGGCGTGCACCCGCGATGCGGTTATCGCAATGCGCGACGATATCAATTCGGTGCTGTAAGGAAGCGAGGGGACGCGGTCGCTTTTTGAAAAAAGCTCCGCAAAAACTTCAAACTGGCTTCGCCACCACAGAGGCTTTGGCTAAACTGTAATCCACGCTCCCACCAGCCAGGGACCTCGGCGACACCCGTGTCGCCACCCCGGCAACTGTTTGGCGGCAAGTGTTCGTGGTGCTCCCCATTTGGCGTTTGCGACAGTACGCGCAGACGCTTCGCTGTGCGCGTGAAGGTAGCATGAGTACAGCATCACGTTTACGAAAGGAACATTAAAATGCAAACATTAAAAGACAACGGAAAGATCATATCAAACCGCCGCGTATGTGATGCGGCACCGCTTTACGATATGCTTATCGAAGCGCCCGAGATCGCACGCGCGGCGACTCCCGGTCAGATCGTACATATCCTCTGCGGAGAGGGTACTACTCTCCGCCGCCCGATCTCGATATGCGAGTGTGTGGGCGACTGCGTGCGCCTTTGCTACGAGGTTCGCGGCAAGGGTACGGAGTGGATGGCGGCTCGACGTGAGGGCGACTATGTCAGCCTTCTCGGACCGCTCGGACACGGCTTTAGCGTGAAGGAAGGCGAGCGCGCACTGCTCGTCGGCGGCGGCATCGGCATATATCCGCTTCTGTCCGTCGGCAAGGCGAGCGGCAATGCGAAGGCGGCGTTCGGCTTCAGAAACGCCTCGCTTATCAACTCGCTCGACCTTTTCGAGAATAACGGTATATCCACATCGGTCATCACCGACGACGGCTCGAGCGGTCGTAAAGGCTTCGTAACCGAGCTTGTCCGCGATGCGCTCGCGGCGAAGGAAGTGGACGTCGTATACGTCTGCGGACCGCGCGGTATGATGGCGGCTGTTGCAACGCTTTGCGAGGAAGCGGGCGTGCGCTGTGAGGTTTCGATGGAGGAGAGAATGGGCTGCGGCGTTGGCGCGTGCCTCGCGTGCGTATGCAAGACCACGTTCAAGTCAAACGAGGGCGTTGTCGGCGAGAAATACAAGAGAGTATGCGTTGACGGTCCCGTATTTGATTCAAAGGAGATCATCTGGAAATGAAAAACGTAGATTTATCCGTGAATTTCGCGGGCGTGACCTTAAAGAATCCCGTCGTTACCGTAAGCGGTGCTTGCGGCTTCGGCGAGGAGTACGCGCCCTATTATAAGGCAAGTGAGCTTGGCGCAATCGCGTGCAAGGGTACGACTCTCGCGCCGCGCCTTGGTAATCCCCCTCCGCGTATTGCAGAAACTCCGTCGGGTATTCTCAACTCCATCGGCTTGCAGAATCCCGGACTTGACGTACTTATCGACGAGGAGCTGCCGCGCCTCAAAAAGGAAGGCGCGACAGTTATCGCAAACATCAGCGGCTCGACTATCGCGGACTACTGCAAGGTGGCAGAGAGGCTGTCCGAAACGGACGTTGACCTTATCGAGATGAACATTTCCTGCCCCAACGTAAAAGAGGGCGGAGTGGCGTTCGGTACGAACTCGAAGACGGTTTTCGAGATAACGTCCGAGGTGAAGAAGTATTCAAAGAAGCCGGTTATCGTGAAGCTTTCGCCCAACGTCACGGACATCACCGAGATGGCGCGCGCGGCTGAAGCAGGTGGCGCGAACGCTCTTGCACTTATTAACACGCTGCTTGGTATGCGTATCGACATCAAGACGAAGCGCCCGATACTTCACAACAACGTGGGCGGTCTGTCCGGACCTGCGGTATTCCCGGTAGCGGTACGCATGGTATGGCAGGTGCGTAATGCGGTTAGTCTGCCGATACTCGGTATGGGCGGCATCGCGAGCGCAAGCGACGCTATCGAAATGCTCATCGCAGGCGCAGATGCGGTCGGCGTAGGCACGGCGATGTTTGCGAATCCCTACCTGCCGCTTGAAATCATCGACGGCATTGCAAAGTATATGGAAGAAAACGGCATCAAGAGCGTGGCGGACATCTCCGCAACGGTTCAGCCGTGGTAAGAAAAACAGTCACCGCTTGTCGGTGGCTGTTTTCGTCCTCGCCGCGCGAGGCGGCGAGGCGATTCATGTGCAAATAAAAAATCCGCACCGTTTTTCGGTGCGGATAATTTTTTAGCTTACTGCTCGTCGTCTTTTTTCTTGCCGGAGAAGGCTTTGTTGAGAAACGCCGTCGTTACCATAACAAGACCGATTACGACGAATATGCCGAGCATACCGATTCCCATATAGGAAAGGTTGTTTACGAAATTCATCGGCTCAAACATAAAATCACTGCCCGTGGAAACGAATACTGCGGTGGGGCCGTCAGCGCCGCCGATTATGCCAATAGATGCGAGAAAATTAAGCATTTGTATTTACCTCCTGATTAGCCGAAGAAGTTGAGTATCAGACCGCCTGCGATAACCGACGCGATCTGTCCGGATACGTTAACGCCCATAGACTGCATAAGAAGGAAGTTCTGCGGATCCTCCTTGAGGCCCATCTTGTGCACGATACGGCCTGCCATCGGGAATGCGGAGATACCTGCCGCGCCGATCATCGGGTTGATCTTTTCCTTGAGGAAGAGATTAAGTACCTTCGCGAAGATAACGCCGCCTGCGGTGTCGAATACGAACGCGAACAGACCAAGACCGAGTATGAGAAGCGTCTGGGGCTGTAAGAACTGCTCGTAGTTCATCTGCGATGCTATCGTGATGCCGAGGAAGATAGTGATGAGGTTTGCGAGTACCTTTTGTGCGGTTTCGGAGAGCGAATCGAGTACGCCGCACTCGCGGATAAGGTTACCGAACATGAGGAAGCCTACGAGGGATACCGACTCGGGCGCGAAAAGACCTGCGATCACCGTGATAACGATAGGGAAGAGTATACGGGTGGTCTTCGATACGTTAGCCGGCTTGTAGGGCATACGGATCATACGCTCCTTCTTCGTGGTGAGGAGTCTTATAACGGGCGGCTGTATGATCGGCACGAGCGCCATATACGAGTACGCCGCGACCATTATCGGTCCAACGAACTTGGAGTTAAGCTGCTGTGCAACGACTATCGCGGTAGGACCGTCAGCCGCACCGATGATACCGATAGACGCCGCGTCGTTGATGTCAAAGAAGATGGACGCAAGGCAGAAGGTGAAGAAGATACCGAACTGTGCCGCCGCGCCGAAGATCATCAGCTTGGGGTTCGAGAGTATCGGACCGAAGTCGATCATCGCACCGATACCGATAAAGAGTATAAGCGGGAAAAGCTCGTTGGCGATACCTGCGTCGTAGAGTGTACGAAGCGGACCTGCCTCGGAAATAACCTCGCCGAGTGCGTCGTGGATAGCGTCAGCCGCGGCGGTCGAGCCGGGAATATTGACGAGTATCGCACCAAAGCCCATAGGAAGAAGAAGCGTCGGCTCCATTTCCTTTTTGATTGCGAGGTAGATGAGTATGCCGCCGATCGCCCACATAATTATCGGACGAATATCGAAGTTCGAGAAGTACTCAATGAGGTTGGAAAACAAAACTTCCATAAAAGTGACTTACCTTTCTTTAAGGATATAATATAAATACTTATACATTATACACTTCCGCCACGAAAATTTCAAGTTAAATTTTCCGCCGTGGGAAAATTCGTACATATTATATAAAATCGCGTGCGATACGGGATTTTGCCGCAAAGGTGCGTGTGGTGTGAACTTTTTTGCTTTTTTTCATGAAAAGGGGTGTTGTGAGGGTTGACAGTCAACATAGGCGGTGGTATAATTGTACGTAGGGCGATTTGTATTAAAATATGCCCCGGAGGTCACAGTCAATGTCAGGTATAATGGAAATAATCGAAGATTTCAATGAAGAGTGTGCGTGCGGGCGCAAGCACGAAACGGCGATAAAGGATATACGTATCGCTTCCGGACTTGTACACCGCGTTGGCGAGATTTTGGCTGAAAACGGCTTTTCGCGTAATATTTTGCTTGTAGCGGACAAAAACACCCTGAGGGCGTCGGACGGAATTATAGAAAGCCTTGAGGGATTTAATCTCGAATACAAGATATACGATAATATCCGCGTTGCCACAATGGAGCACGTAAACGAGCTTGAGGATATGATACGCGAGCGCGATATTGCAATTCTGTCCGTTGGCTCGGGCTCGGTAAACGATCCCTGCCGCCTTGCGTGTGCAAGACAGAATAAAAGGCTTTGCATATTTGCAACCGCGCCGTCTATGGACGGCTTCGCATCCTACGGCGCGCCGATAGTCTGTGGCGGCTTTAAGGCAAGCTATGAGGCAAAGAGTCCCGAGGTTATCATCGGTGACACGAGGATCCTCGCAAATGCGCCTGTGGCGCTTAAATCCGCGGGCTTTGGGGATATGATTGCAAAATACGTAGCGCTTGTAGACTGGCAGATCTCGGCTTTGCTTACGGGAGAGTATTACTGCGAGAGGGTTGCTGCTCTAACACGCGATGCTGTCGACGAGCTCTTTTTAATGGCTGACAAGGTAACTGTAAACGACGAGTATACGGCAGGCAAGATTTTTGAAGCACTGCTCAAAACAGGCGTTGGAATGAGCTTTACCAAGAATTCGCGCCCCGCAAGCGGAAGCGAGCATATCATTGCACATCTTATTGAATGTGTAGAGCTTCGCGACGGAATTGTACCGAACTATCACGGCGACGACGTTGGCGTGTGCACACTTGAAATGCTGAAATTCTATAACGGGCTTGCAGAGCGTGATAGTATAGAGGTGCAGAATGAAATCGTCGATTGGGACGACGTGTACGCGTTCTACGGCGATATGGCAGACGAGGTGAGAGCGCTTAATACGCCCGACAACATTATTGACAAAGTGGACAGGGAAGCGCTTAAAGAGAATTGGGGCAAGATAAGAGAGATCATTCGCAGTGTACCTGATTATGAGGCTTGCAGAGCGGCAATGGAAAAGGCGGGCTGCAAATTAACGGTCGAGGACATCGGCAAGGACGGAGTGCTGTTTGAAAGCTGCACCGAATATTCGCCATATATGCGCCGCCGTCTGACACTTCTTCGTATGAAGGGTATGATAAAGGATATATAAATTCGTTTTTGGAGGAAACAGATATGTGGAACGGTAAAATGAAGGCGCTGACCTTCAGCTACGACGACGGAACGGACAGCGATATTCGCTTCCTTGAAATAATCAATAAATACGGTATGAAGGCTACCTTTAACTTAAACGGCGGTATGATGCGCGAGAGAGAATACTGCACGAAGCCGTGGAAGGTAGGGAACGCGACAGTCAACCGTATGGCACTCGAGGACCAACGCGTGATGTACGTCGGTCACGAGGTTGCTGTTCACTCCTATACACATCCGCATCTTGAGCTGCTCTCTCCCGAGATGCTCTCCTTTGAGATAGGCGCGGACATACAGAAGCTTACGGAGGAGTTCGGATACCGTCCCGTCGGTATGGCGTACCCGTTCGGTACGTACAGCGACGCTGTGGTGGATTATATCCGCGCGCAGGGGATCAAGTATTCACGCACGATCGAAAACACGCACGGATTTGATCTGCAGGATGACCTTCTGCGCTACAAGCCCACGTGTCACCACGCGGACGAGGGGCTTATGGAGCTGGCAAAGGCATTTGTCGAGGCAAAGCCGGAAAAGCCTATGCTTTTCTGCGTGTGGGGCCACACCTGCGAGTTTGATGCCAAGAACAACTGGGACGTTCTCGAGCGCTTTTGCGAATATATGGCGGGGCGCGAGGATATATTTTACGGTACCAACAGAGAGTGTTTGCTTTGCGAGTGAATACTCAAAGCCGCCCGTTTTTACGGGCGGCTTTTTTATGCAAGCGGTGACGCTTCTCTTTTGCTGAAAATACAAACATTGCACAAAAACACATAAAAAAAATGGATTTTTACATTCAAATACCGTATTCGGTATGCTATACTTGAATTGTAAAGATATTTTAGAGGAGGACAAAACAATGTCATCATACGTTCGCAGAAAGACCCCCGGCGATACCGAGTGGCTTGTACACGACCGCTTCGGCATGTTCATTCACTTCGGACTTTACGCTATGCCTGCGCGTCACGAGTGGGTAAAGAGCTACGAAAAGCTTACCGACGAGGCTTATGAGCCTTATTTCAAGTATTTTAACCCCGATCTTTTCGACGCGCGTGACCTCGCAAAGCGTGCAAAAGCTGCAGGTATGAAGTACGCGGTGCTCACCACCCGTCACCATGAGGGCTTCTGTATGTTTGAAACCAAATACAGCGACTACAAGATCACCAATACTCCCTACGGTCGCGACATCGTACGTCAGTACGTTGAGGCGTTCCGCGAGGAGGGACTTAAGGTAGGTCTTTACTACTCCTTGCTCGACTGGCATCATAAGGACTATACTATCGACCATTATCATCCGCAGTACAAGCTGTACAGCGAGAGTGGAGAGCTCGATAAGATAAACGAGGGCCGTGATATGGAGGCGTACGCTGCCTTCATGAAGAATCAGGTTCGCGAGCTGATGACCAACTACGGTAAGATCGACATTATCTGGTTCGACTTCTCCTTTACGAACGATCCGTCGAGAAAGACGGTTACGCAGGTAAGCGGTAAGACCAGCAAGGTACCGGAGGATTGGCATTCCGAGGAGCTTATCGAGATGATCCGCGAGCTTCAGCCGGGTATCATCATCAACGACAGACTCGGTATTCCGCAGGATACCGTTACCCCCGAGCAGCGACAGCTTGGCACGTGGCCGCAGTTTGAAAACGGCGAATACAAGACATGGGAGGTCTGCCAGACCTTCTCGGGTGCGTGGGGCTACCACCGCGACGAGATGACTTGGAAGTCGCCCGAGATGCTCATCGAGATGCTTATCAAGACCGTATCGTGCGGCGGTAACCTTCTTATGAACGTAGGTCCGTGTGCGCGCGGCTATATTGACGAGCGTGCCTGCGATGCACTTGGCGTGTTCGAAAAGTGGATGAAGTACAACAACCGCTCGATCTACGGCTGTACGATGGCAGAGCCGGAGTTCGTCGCACCGAACGGAGTTTACTACACCCAGAGCGAGGACGGCTCGCGTCTTTACGCGCACCTGTTCTCCTACCCATTCCGCACGCTCGTACTCGACAACCTTGCTGACAAGATCGACTACGCGCAGTTCCTTCACGACGGTAGTGAGATCAAGTTTAAGGCAGATACCGCTCCTAAGGTAATGGAGGCGGGAAGCTACAGTGATGATACGCCTACAGACCCGAAGCGCGTCACCTTCACGCTGCCGGTCATCAAGCCAGGTCAGATCGTTCCCGTAATTGAGATATTCTTAAAGAAATAAAATCCGATCAAGCCGCCTGTGATAGGGCGGCTTGATTTTTGCTTTGCCGCCTCTTGGCGACCCGGAGTGGCGGCGAGATCGTCACCCGTTTGCTAATTTCGGCACTCGAACACCGCAGAGTGCCGTTCGAGTTCATAAATTGTTAACACAAAATATATGATATGGTCTTGAATTTGGGCGGAAGGCGAGGTATACTATATACAGAGTTTAGCACTCGACGCATTTGAGTGCTAAAACCAAAATCCGAAAGGGGCGATGTGCGTGTTACCGAGCAGCAGAGATCTGTCCGAGCGCAAAAAGGCGATACTCAAAGCCATAATAGATACGCATATCAACCTCGGTGAGCCCGTCGGCTCGAAATATCTCGCTGAATATAAGGAGATCGCCTTCTCGTCCGCGACTATACGCAACGAGATGGCAGAGCTTGAGGAGATGGGCTATCTTGAGCAGCCGCACACCTCGTCGGGACGCGTACCCTCGGAGCTTGGTTACCGCTTCTACGTTGACCAATTGATGCAGCAGTACCGTATGACGCAGGCGGAGCTTGGCGAGCTTAATAAGCTGCACACTCTAAAGAGTGCAGAGCTTGACCGTATACTCGACCGCGCGACGAAGCTTATGAGTATGCTCACCAACTATACGGGCGTGGCACTTAAGCGTGCGCCGCAAAAGCAAACGGTGGCGCGCTTTGACGCGATGTATCTCTCACCAAGAAATTTCGTTCTCGTGATGCTTATGGCGAGCGGAAACGTCAAGACAAGACAGGTGCATCTCGGATTTGATATAGACCGCGACGTGCTCGAGCGTCTTGCCACAGTCCTCAACGAATGTGTCGCAGGACTTGATATGGACGCAATAACGATTCCCGTGATGCTCGATATGCAAAGCCGCGTGCCTGACGGCGAGCGGCTGATACCGCCGATAATCCGCGTTATATACGAAACGGTAGGCGAGGGCGACGAGGGCGAGCTTATGTTCGACGGAGTAAACAATCTTCTCAACTACCCCGAATATTCAAGCATCGACAGCGTACGCGATATGCTCGGACTTTTTGATAAGCAGGACGACCTGCGAGAAGCGATGTCCACCGACCTTACCGACAAAACGAACGTGTACATCGGCTCGGAGAACTCGGTTGAGGTGATGAACAACTCGTCGCTTATCTTCAGAACGGTCAAGGCGGGCGACAAGGTCATCGGCGCGATAGGCGTTATCGGGCCGAGGCGAATGGACTACTCGAAGGTGGTCACGCTCGTTGATTATATGTCAAATAACATCAGCCGTATGATCGAGCAGGATGCCCTGCTCGGCGATGGCACAGATGAGGAGGAATAAAGAGTGGCAGAAAACAAGAACAAGCCTGCCGAGGAAGCGCGCGAGGATAAGTTTGAAGAGATCCTTGCCGAGACCGAGGGCGGCGCAACTGACGAAACGCCGAAGTCCAAGAAGGATAAAACGTTAAAGGACGAAAATAAGAAGCTTACCAAGGAGCTAACCGAAGCCAAGGACGCACTCGAAAAGGCGACCAAAGAGCTTTCCGAGGTGCAGGACAAATACCTTCGCACCGCGGCAGAGTACGACAACTTCAGAAGAAGAAGCGCGAAGGAGCGCGAGGGCATATACGCTGACGCGTATGCTGACGCACTCGGCGCGATACTTCCCGTGCTCGATAACCTCGAGCGTGCGGCGGCGTACACCGACGGCGCACAGCTTGCCGACGGTATACAGCTTATCTTCAAGAGTGCAAAGGAGTCGCTTGAGCGCATCGGTGTCACCGAGTTTGGCGCGAAGGGCGAGCAGTTCGACCCGAACATACACAACGCGATGATGCACATTGACGACGAGAATTTCGGAGAGAATGAAATAGTAGAGGTATTCCAGAAGGGGTACAAAAAGGGCGAGCGTATTCTTCGCGAGGCGCTTGTCAAGGTTGCAAACTAATGACGGGAGGGGAAACCCCTCCACTATAAAACAAAGAATAACAAATACAACTTATCTATCAAAGGAGTAAATTATTATGGCAAAGATCATCGGTATAGATTTAGGTACTACAAACTCTTGCGTAGCCGTTTTTGAGGGCGGCGAGCCTACTGTCATCACTAACCCCGAGGGTGCGCGTACTACGCCTTCCGTAGTCGCATTCTCGAAGACCGGCGAGCGTATGGTAGGTCAGGTTGCAAAGCGTCAGGCTATCACCAACCCCGACCGCACCGTTGCTTCCATCAAGCGTCATATGGGCTCGGACTTCAAGGTAGCTATCGACGACAAGAAGTTCACTCCCCAGGAGATCTCCGCTATGATCCTTCAGAAACTGAAGGCTGACGCAGAGGCATATCTCGGCACTACCGTTACTGACGCTGTAATCACCGTTCCCGCATACTTCACCGACGCACAGCGTCAGGCTACCAAGGATGCAGGTAAGATCGCAGGTCTTAACGTACAGAGAATCATCAACGAGCCTACCGCAGCGGCTCTTGCTTACGGCGTTGACAAGGACGGCGCAGAGCAGAAGGTTATGGTATTCGACCTTGGCGGCGGTACGTTCGACGTATCTATTCTTGAGATTTCCGACGGCGTATTCGAGGTTCTTGCAACCCACGGCGACAACAAGCTCGGCGGCGACGACTTCGACGCACGCGTTATCGACTGGATCGCAGAGGAGTTCAAGCGCGAGAACGGCATCGATCTTCGTCAGGACAAGATGGCGCTCCAGCGTCTTAAGGAAGCTGCAGAGAAGGCAAAGATCGAGCTTTCGGGTATGACCTCGGCAAACATCAACCTTCCTTTCATTACCGCAGATGCAACCGGTCCGAAGCACTTCGACGGCACGCTTTCCCGTGCAAAGTTCGACGAGCTTACCGCTGACCTCGTTGAGCGCACTATGGTTCCCACCAAGAAGGCGCTCGCAGACTCCGGTCTTACCGTTTCGCAGATCGACAAGGTTCTCCTCGTCGGCGGTTCGACCAGAATTCCCGCAGTTCAGGAAGCAGTTAAGAGCTTCATCGGCAAGGATCCCTTCAAGGGCATCAACCCCGATGAGTGCGTAGCTATCGGCGCGTCTATTCAGGGCGGCGTACTCGGCGGCGACGTTAAGGATCTTCTCCTGCTCGACGTAACGCCTCTGTCGCTCGGTATCGAAACCCTCGGCGGCGTATTCA
>JAZSJI010000047.1:0-4990 GCA_045534235.1 Candidatus Flemingiibacterium sp.
ACTATCCTTTGCGATCACTACCACGCAGGCGCAATGCACGTACGCAACCGCGCTATGGTGGAAGCGGCGGGGCACTGTATATGCTTTTGGGACAAGGAGCTTTCAGCGGCGTCCAAGTCCGGAGGCGGTACGCTGTATACGGTCAACTACGCACGCAAATTGAGGCGTCGCATAATCAACCTCTGCGACGAGCCGCCCGAGGACACGCAGATCGAATTTGATTTCGAGCCGTTTTTTTGAAAACAAGCTTGACATTTACTGTGCGGGGTGCTATACTGTTTTGTGGATAATATATCCGCGAGCCACAAGGCTTTGCATATCAAAAATCAGGAGTATTTATTATGGAAAAACAACTTCGCGTTCTGTTTATAGGCGCACATCCGGACGATTGTGATTTCGAGGCAGGCGGTCTTGCGCTCAAGTATTCGCGTGCGGGTCACGTTGTAAAATTCATCTCCGTTTGTGACGGCTCAGGCGGTCATCACGAGATGACTCCCGAAGAAACCAAAACAAGACGCAAAGGCGAATCGCGTAAAGTTGCCGAGTTTATCGGTATTGAATACGACGTTTGGGATATTCCCGACTGCGAGGTCATAAACGACCTTGAAACCCGTAAGCGTATGACTCGCGAGATACGCAAATTCAAGCCGGATCTCGTATTCTGCTGCCGTTCCAACGACTATCACGTGGACCACAGAAACTGCTCCGGACTTGTTCAGGACTCCGCATATCTTCTCACTGTTCCGCATTTCTGCCCCGACGTTCCCGCAATGAGAGGTATGCCCGTTATCCTCAACTTCTACGACCGTTTCCAGAATCCGCCCTTCAAGGCTGACGTTATAATTGACATCGGTGACGTGCTTGACGACAAGATCAAGATGCTCTCCTTCCACGAGTCGCAGATGTTCGAGTGGCTTCCCTACACCAAGGGTACGCTCGACACAGTTCCCGCGACCGAGGCCGAGCGCCTTGAGTGGCTCCACGAGCCCCGTCTGCCCGAGGATTTAAGCACCGTCACCAAAGAGCAGATTACAAGACCGTACACCGGCTCTTACTGCGAGTGGCGCGACGCTGTTCCCGCATTCAAGTACCGCGACCTTCTCACCAAGCGTTACGGCGAGGAGCGCGGCAGCAAGGTTCGCTTCGCAGAAGCATTCGCAGTATGCGAATACGGCAAGCAGATGTCTGCAGAGGACGAAAAGGTATTCTTTCCGTTCTGATTACATATGAAAATCACCCACACAGCAAGCTGTGTGGGTGTTGTTTTATTTATGCCCGTTAAACGCCTCGTCAATCGCCGCGCGTATCTCGAGCATCGCTTGTGTGTCGACCTTAATGACCTGTCTGTCGTAGGTCACAAGACCGTTTATCTCGTCCTCGATGTCGCTCACCTGCGTCAGTACCGAGCCGCACAGCCCGCGCTTTATAAGCGGCACGACCTCGTCGAGATACAACCGCTTGAGCGCCGCGGACAGTGCCGCGCCATCGCTTATCGACTTGTATCCGTACTCCTTGTCGGGATTATAAATATGCCCGTCGATGCGGCAAGCGTATCCGCCGAACTCGGAGAGCACCGCAGGACGCTCGCCCATTTTGAAGTCCGCCTTTTTAAAATAGATATGCTCGCTCTGCACGTCGCTGATTTTCTCGCAAAACCACCCCGAGGTCGCGTCCCATACACGCATCGGATCGAGCGCTTTCATCTCTGTATAAATGCGATCTGCGTCGTACTGTCCCCATCCCTCGTTAAAAAGCGTATAATAGCACACGCACGGGTGATTGTAAAGGTGGCGCACCGTTTCGGCAGAGTGCTTTTCAAATATCTCGCGTCTACGCCTTGAAGCCTTATGCGTGATACCACGACGCGGCCCGACCGTCGGCAAGGCGGTGTCGATAAGGAAGTTGTATTTTCCGCTGTTGACCATATCCTGAAAGACGATCATACCGTATTTGTCGCAGTAATAGTAAAACAGCTCCGGCTCGATTTTAATGTGCTTTCGAAGCGTATTAAAGCCAAGCGATTTCATCGCTTTGATGTCCCAAATGTACCCTTTGGGCGATGCAGGCAGGTATATACCGTCGCTGAAATAGCCCTGGTCGAGCAGTCCGTGGAAATAGTAGGGCTTTCCGTTGAGCAGTATACGCCTACCGTCTAACGTGACCGTTCGAAGCGCGAAATACGAGCGTATTTTGTCCTCACCGCAATACAGCGTGAAATTGTACAGATACGGATCTTCGGGCGTCCACAGCATCGGTGAAGGTATAGCGATCTCGCATACGTCGCCGACGAAATCGCGTGTGATAACACCCTCGGGCGTTTCTATCAGAGCACGCTTCTCTGCCGCACCGCCGACCGTTTCTATGGTAACCGTGTCAAGCGTCGGTGTGATGCGAAGCGAGGAGATATACTCGCGCGGTACGCTCTCAAGCCATACACTCTGCCATATTCCGCTTATCGGTGTGTACCACATACCGCCTCGTTTTTTAGACTGCTTGCCGTACGGAATGTCGGTATCAAGTTCGTCGATGACCTCCACGGAGAGAATGTTTTCGCCCTCGCAGAGAGCCTCCGTTATATCGTACGAAAACGGCAAATACCCGCCGATATGCTCGCCGAAGTCGACGTCGTTCACGCACACGCGCGCGATCTGATCGACCGCACCGAAATGAAGCAGTACACGCCCTACGTTAAATCCGTCGGGCAAGGTAAAGCGGCAGGTGTACTGCCACGCTTCCCCGTCGCCAAGCGTACGCGATATTCCCGAGAGTCGCGACTCGGGCACGAACGGCATATTTATGTTGCCGAGTGGAGTAATATCACCGTTCTTTTTGAGCGACAGCTCCCAGTCTGTATCAAGCGGCAGATACGAATCGCGTGCCATCTGCGGACGCGGATAAACGCTCCACGCGTTTGGCGTGCCCTCAAACGGTGTTGCAAGCTCGCAGAAACGGTTTAATTTATCTTTTCGGTGCACTATTTTGCCCCCTTATTTGTAAATAAATCTCCGCCGTATTTCGGCGGAGATTTAAAGAAACTTATCTGTTGTTGATCATCTTGGTAAGCTCAACGGGCTCAACGATCTTGCCGTCCTTGTAAACTCTCATATTACCGGAAGCAATCTCGTCGATGAGGATAACCTCGCCGTTGTTGTAACCAAACTCAAACTTAATGTCCCAAAGGTCAAGCCCGATGCTCTTAAGGTCATCAGCCACAATCTTGGTGATCTTTAAGGTCTGCTCCTTCATAGACTCAAACATAGCGGGAGTCATAACGCCGAGTGCCGCGAGGCCCTCGCCCGTTACGAGCGGATCGCCCTTCTCGTCGTTCTTGAAGGTGCACTCAACGTAGCCGCCCTCGAGAGGTGTGCCGTCCTTGATGTACTCGCCGTATCTGCGAACGAAGCTGCCCGTTGCAACAAGACGGCAGATAACCTCAAGGCCGTTACCGCCCTGCGCCTTACCGAAGCACTCTGCGGGAAGGACCTCCATCGTAGCGTCGTCGATATTCGCGCTTACGTAGTGAGTCTTGATGCCTGCCTTCTTAAGAAGCTCAAAATAGTGTACGGAAGAAATAAGATTAGCCTTGCCGATACCCTCGATAGTAAGTCCTACTGCATTTTCGCCGGGATCGAACACGCCGTCCTTGCCCGTGCAGTCGTCCTTGAACTTTAAAAGCACGTTGCCGTTGTCGAGAGAGTAAACGTCCTTGGTCTTGCCTGAATAAATCTTTTTCATAGATCAGCACTCCTTGTATATACTATATATTATCGTTTCGGTGAATATTACTACAGATAATATTGTATCACAGTCAGCGCCAAATTTCAATAGAAATTTTTTATTTTCCGCGCAATTTGTCATTTTTTAGCATTTTTTATAAAAACCGCCGTGTATACGGCAAATTTTTTTCAATAGTTTTGGTGAAAAAATTCAGTTAAACTATTGAAAAAGTTGCAACCGTGTGATATAATATATAATCGGTATGATTGTGGTGAACCAAATTCATCAAGCTTAACGGTCATATTAAAGGAGTAATAATTTATGAGTCGTATGATTGGCACAGTATCCCGAGGCGTCAGAGCACCTATTATAAGAAACGGTGATGACATCGTGGAGATCGTAGCTTCGTCTGTTCTCGAGGCACAGAAGGATGCAGGATTTGAGTTCCATAACCGCGACATCGTGGCTATGACCGAAGCTATCGTCGCAAGAGCGCAGGGTAATTACGCATCCGTCGACGACATTGCGGCAGATGTTAATGCAAAGTTTGGCGGTGACACCGTCGGTGTCATTTTCCCCATCCTCAGCCGTAACCGTTTCGCAATTTGTCTGCGCGGTATCGCTAAGGGTGTGAAGAAGGTAGTTCTTATGCTTTCCTACCCCTCCGATGAGGTTGGTAACCACCTTGTTTCGCTCGATGCACTTGACGAGAAGGGCGTAAACCCATATACCGACGTGCTCGATCTTAAGAAATACCGTGATCTTTTCGGCTACGAGAAGCACAGATTCACCGGCGTTGATTACGTTGAATACTACGAAGAGCTTATCCGTGGCTGCGGCGCAGACTGCGAGATAATCTTCGCTAACAATCCCAGAGCTATTCTTGACTACACCAAGAACGTGCTCTGCTGTGACATTCACACCCGCGCACGCACAAAGCGCATCCTCAAGGCAGCGGGTGCCGAGGTCGTTCTCGGTCTGGACGAGATCTTGAACGCGCCCGTAAACGGCTCCGGCTTCAACGCAGATTACGGCCTTTTGGGCTCTAACAAGGCAACCGAAGATCAGGTAAAGCTCTTCCCTCGCGATTGCCAACCCGTTGTAGATGCTATCCAAAAGAAGCTCTTAGAGGAAACAGGCAAAAATATAGAGGTTATGGTGTATGGCGACGGAGCGCCTAAGGATTCAGTCGGAAAGATATGGGAGCTTGCAGACCCGGTTGTTGCACCTGCTTACACCAAGGGCCTCGAGGGTACTCCCAATGAGCTCAAGC
>JAZSJI010000152.1:0-11234 GCA_045534235.1 Candidatus Flemingiibacterium sp.
GGACGCGCCTACTGCAAACTCGAGCCCCGACTTCGCGTCGGGCTTGGTTGCAAGACCGTAGATGACTCCGCCTGCAAACGAGTCGCCGCCGCCTACGCGCTCAACGATATCGGTGATGTCGTAAATACGGCTGCGGTAGAACTCCTTGCCGTCGTTGATGCACGCAGGCCAGAGGTTACGGTTCGCGGACTTCGACTCGCGAAGCGTGATAGCAACGGTCTTTACGTTCGGATACTGTGTCATAACCTGACGCGTGATGTCCTTGTAGCACTCGAGGTCGATCTCGCCAAGCTCGGGCTTGTTGGTGGAGGTGATGCCGAGAGCCTTCTGGCAGTCCTCTTCGTTTGCGATTACGACGTCGATGTACTTGGTCAGCTCGGGCATAACCTCGTCAGCACGCTTGCCGTACTTCCAGAGCTTGGCACGGTAGTTGAGGTCGATGGAGGTGGTAACGCCAAGCTCCTTTGCCGCCTTCAGAGCGCGGATGGCTTCGTCAGCGATGTCCTGCGAAACTGCGGGAGTGATACCGGTTACGTGGAACCACTTTGCGTCGGCAAGGATAGCCTTCCAATCGAAGTCGCCTTCCTTGATGTTAGCGAAAGAGGAGTCAGCGCGGTCGTAGATTACCTTGGAGGGGCGCTGGCAAGCACCGGTTTCAAGGAAGTAGATACCCATTCTGCCCTTGGTACGCTGAATGTCGGACACGTCAACGCCGTACTTCATCATCTCGCGAAGGCAAGCGGTGCCAACGTCGTTGTCGGGAAGAGCGGTGACAAACTTTGCGTCAAGACCGTAGTTAGCGAGCGAAACTGCTACGTTAGCCTCGCCGCCGCCGAAGGTAGCCTCAAGGGTATTCGACTGGAAAAGGCGGTCGTATCCGGGGGACTTAAGGCGAAGCATTATTTCGCCGAACGAAACGAACTTGTTTTTCATAGTGTTTTCTCCTTTTGCTTATGTGAAATTTAATTTTTATATTATTATGCTTTAAACATATCTCCACTGTATATTATAGCACACAAATTTCTCAAATGCAATACTCTTTGGCGCGAAAATGAAATTTCTCGCAAAAGTTCACATTCGCCGAAAAAATAATGCACAATGTGTAAATTTTCAAAATGCTATGGACAAAGCGCGAAAAATGTTGTATAATTAAGGTTGTACTATTACTCACTTTAAGGAGAACAGAAATGAAAAAATGCAGATTCATAGCGCTGATTCTCGCGCTTTGCATGATACTTGCGTTTGCCGCTTCCTGCGGCGACAAGCCGGAGGGCTTCGTTACCTTCCGCGACACGGTCATATCCGAGAACAAATACTTTTATATGATGTCGCACTTCAAGGCACTGTATCTTTACACCTACTTCGGTCTTACCGAGGATAATCCGGAGATATGGAAGCAGCAAATGACCGCCGGCGTTACTGTTGGCGACTACTTAAGTGCCCTTGCGCTCTCCAATATTATGTCTATAGTTGTCTACGTTGAGCTGTTCGACGAGTATAATCTTACGCTTTCGCAGGATGACCTTCAGACTATTGATGCGCAGATAAATCAGCTTATCGCCACTGCCGGCGGCGAGTCTGCGCTCGAGAAGGAGCTTTCCAAATACGGTGCGGATATTGATACAGTCAAAAGCGTGCTTTCCGACTCGCTTAAGGTGTCGAAGCTTCAGGAGTACCTCTACGGTGAAAACGGCATCAAGGCGATCAGCGACGAGGAGGTAGAGAAATACTTCCAGGAAAACTATATGCGCTGCAAGCTTCTTATGATCCATAAGACGCAGGATTACGTATACGATGCAAACGGCGAGCCAGTTTATGACACAGACACGTCAAAGTTCGTAACCCGCGAAATGAGTGAAGAGGAGATCGCCGAGAAGAAGGCACTCTTTGAGGATCTGCGCGACAGAATCCTAAAGGGCGGTGAGGACTTTGAAGCTCTGATGAGCGAATACACTATGGAGTCGGGTATGAAGAAGTTTGCCGATGGCTACTACGTAACCTCCGCGTCCACGTTCGTACCAAACGAGGTGCTTGTGGCACTCAAGGCTATAGACGAGGGCGAGGTTACTGCGGTAGAGAGCGAATCGGCTTGGTACATTCTGAAGCGTTACGAGCTTATTGACGGCGCGTGGAATAACGAGGAGTACTCGGCGGCTATGTTCGGTGATCTTCGAAGCACAGTCAGCACTCTTGCTATGAGCGAGCTTGTTGCTCCCTACGCAGACGAGATCGTGGTTGACAGCGAGATAGTTGAAACCTATCCGATAACCAAGTTTACGCCTAACTTCAAATATTAAAAAGGGAAGCACCGTTTGGCAAAGCCAAGCGGTGCTTTTTGTGTGTGCGTGCACGTGTGAGCCTTGCGCTCTTTGCGGTGCGGCGAGGACAATATACAAGCGCGATTACGTCAGCGCTTTTTGTGCGAAGCCGCGCGGCGACGCTTTTCGGTGCTCTTTTTGCGAACGGAGAAACCGAAGTCGCCAAGCTTGCGCCCGAGCGCAAAATAATCGCCGTGCGAGTACGCGATAAGCTTCGCGCGCTCAAGGTGAAGCGCGCCCTTTTCGTCAACAAGCGTGGGATCGACGTCGACCGCAACAATGTCCGCCACAAACATATCGTGTGTGCCGAGCGGTACAATGTCGGTAACGCGGCACTCGAGGCTTATCGGGCTCTCGGCGATGACGGGGGTATCCTCAAGCTCGTGCGCAGGCACAGCGGTCATATGGCATTTCTCGAACTTGTCGACGTCGCGCCCCGAGCGTACGCCGCAGAAGTCCGTCGCACGCGCAAGGCTCTCGGTTGTCAGATTTATTACGAATTTGCGCGTCTGCTTGATTATCTCGTACGAATAGCGCGACGGGCGAATGGATACGTACGTTTTGGCGGGATCGGAATTGATGATGCCCGTCCAGCCGATAGTTATCGCGTTGGGCTTTTCCATACTGCCGCAGCTCACCATTACGGCAGGCAGAGGTGCGAGTAATGTGCCGCCCTTCCATTTTTGCTTGTTGTTTTGTGTCATAATTTTCTCCGTGTGTGGTGTTGGAATTGTCGGCGTGCCGGTAGGGGACGGCGCCTACGACGTCCCGAAAGCCTCTCCCCTTGGGAGAGGTGGCACGCGATGCGTGACGGAGAGGGCGAACCCTCTCACCCGCTGACGCGGGAGCTCTCCCAAGGGGAGAGCCTATATGCCTGTAAATTATCTATACCAATATAATATACCAAAATCCGCTTTGTGTCAAGACGAAAAAAATCAAAAAAATTTTTCACCAACCCCTTGACAAGCGCACTTTAGTGTGCTATAATGCTAAATGTAAATAAAGGCTGTGACGAAGACGGTCAAGGTAAACCTCTCCAGAGAGTCGGCGGTAGGTGCGAGCCGATGCGGTGTTCCTTATAGTACCAATCACTTCTGAGCCGGGAACCGAAAGCGTGCGCGCGAGTAGACTTCCACGTGATGCCGCGTAAGAGCAAAGGGCTTGTCGGAGTCCGCAAAGAGGCGTGAGGACGCAATTTGAGTGGTACCGCGGAATAGTTAAACATTCCGTCTCAAAGTTTAGGTTATACCTGCTTTGGGGCGTTTTTTGTTTTTCTCACACAAATTGCGCTATACGTAACCTTCCGAATATTAATCTATATTTTTGGAGGAATTTATCATGGAAAACAAACTTCGAGAAATTGCAGAAAGACTGGTCGCACTTCGTGAGATCATGGGACTTTCTACAAAAGAAATGGCAGAGCGCACGGGCGTTTCCGAGGAGGAATATATGTCCGTTGAAGCGGGCGAGTCCGACTTCAGCTTTACCTTTATACATAAGTGCGCGCAAACGTTTGGCGTTGACGCGACCGACATTCTGAAGGGCTCAAGCCCCACGCTTTCGTCCTTCTCCGTAACCAAGGCGGGCGAGGGACTCCCGATCGTACGCCGCAAGGGATTTAACTACAATAACCTCGCGCCGCTCTTTAAGAATAAGACTGCCGAGCCGTTCGTAGTCACCGCCGCTTACCACGCTGACGAGGAGGGTAAGCCGATCAAGCTCGGAACACACGAGGGACAGGAGTTCGACTATATCCTCGAGGGCAAATTAAAGGTACAGATCGACGACCACGTTGAGGTACTCACCACGGGCGATTCTATCTACTACAACAGCGGCACGCCTCACGGTATGGTCGACGATGACGCGGACTGCAAGTTCCTCGCCGTCGTTATCGACGCTGCAGGCATGGCGTACGACTACGCCGCGCCCACGCTTGAAAAGACGCCCACCGTCGTATCCGTCGAAAAAACGGGCGCTGTATGGGAAAACTTCATCGAAACGACTCTCGACGACAAGGGCGTGCTTAACTCGATAAGCTTCAAAAATGAGGACAAATTCAACTTCGGCTTCGACGTTGTCGACGCTGTTGCCGACAAGAATCCCGACAAGCTCGCGATGCTTCACCTGTCCGCAAACAAGACCGAAACGCGCGTAACCTTCGGTGATATGAAGCGTGAGTCGAATAAGGTGGCAAACTATCTCACCTCGCTCGGTATAAAGAAGGGCGACCGTGTGCTTGTAGTATTAAAGCGTCACGTTCATTTCTGGTACACTATCGTCGCGCTTCACAAGATGGGCGCTATCATCATTCCCGCAACGAATCTGCTCGTTGAGCACGATTTCGAGTATCGCTTCAATGCGGCAGAGGTGTCCGCAGTCATCTGCACCGCTGACGGCGACGTCGCGCATCAGGCAGATCTTGCGTGCGCTAAATGTCCTACTGTCAAGACCAAGATCCTCGCTTGCGGCAACGAAGTAAAGACGATGGACGGCTGGCTTGACTTTGATAATTACAAGACCTTCTCCGACGAGTACGAGCGCACCGACGACACCGCTTGCGGCGACGATACGATGCTGTTTATGTTTACGTCGGGTACTACCGGCTATCCGAGAATCGCATCTCACAGCTACAAGTACGCGCTCGGTCACTTTATCACCGCGAAATATTGGCATAACGTCGATCCAAACGGTATCCACTTCACTATCTCCGACACCGGTTGGGGTAAATCCCTCTGGGGTAAGCTCTACGGTCAGTGGCTCTGTGAGGCGGCTGTGTTCACCTACGACTTCAACAAGTTCGATGCCCACGATATCCTTCCGCTGTTCGCAAAGTACAACATCACCAGCTTCTGCGCACCGCCTACGATGTACCGCTTCTTCATCAAGGAGGATCTGTCGAAGTACGACCTCTCGAGCATCAAGTATTCCTGCACGGCAGGCGAAGCACTGAACCCCGAGGTATATCAGCAGTGGGTAGCAAAGACCAAGGTTCCGCTTATGGAGGGCTTCGGTCAGACCGAGACCACGCTCGTGCTTGCAAACCTTGTTGGCACGACTCCAAAGCCCGGCTCGATGGGTACTCCAAGCCCGCTTTACGACGTTGTTGTGCTTGACGCAAACGATAAGCCCTGCGCTGTTGGCGAGACGGGTGAGATCTGCATCAGAACCAAGGAAAAAGTACCCTGCGGTCTGTTCCAGGGCTATTACAGAAACGAAGAAAAGACTCGCGATGCACATCACGACGGCTACTATCACACGGGTGACACCGCGTGGGTAGACGAGGACGGCTACTTCTGGTATGTCGGACGTACCGACGACCTCATCAAGTCGAGCGGCTACCGTATCGGTCCGTTTGAGATCGAGTCTGTAATCATGGAGCTTCCGTACGTTCTCGAGTGTGCGATCACCGCCGCTCCCGACGAGATCCGCGGTCAGGTCGTAAAGGCGTCGATCGTGCTCGTCAAGGGTAAAGAGGGTAATGGCGCGCTCAAGAAGGAAATTCAGGATTACGTCAAGACGCACACCGCGCCGTACAAATATCCTCGCATAGTCGAGTTTATGGATGAGCTTCCCAAGACGATAAGCGGTAAGATCCGCCGTGTCGAGCTTCGAGGCGAAAAGAAATAAAACGAAGGGCTGACCGCAAGGTCAGCTCCGATTTTTTGTGTGTCGCACGGTAATCTCTCCGTTTTGCGGCTTGGACAAAAACAGCACCGCTATCATAAGCGGTGCTGTATATTATCAAAGCTTTGCGACGTCCGCGTCGGTTATGAGGTGGAAGCCGGCACTCTCGAGTGCCGCCTCTGCCGCCGCGTTGTCGGCAACACGAAGCACCATATACGCGTGCCGCTCGGTGCGTGCCATAAACGCGTACATATACTCGACGTTTATGCCGGCCTCGTCGAGCACTCGAAGTGCTGCGGTCAATTTGCCGGGCGCATCACCTATCTTGACGCCGACAACGTCGGTCACCTTGATAAGGTATCCTGCGTCAAAGAGCGTCTTTTCAGCGGCGTCCTCACCGTTCACGATAAGGCGGAGTATGCCGAACTCCTCTGTTTCCGCAATAGAAAGTGCGCGGAGATTTACACCGCTCTTTGCAAGTGCGTCGGTAATAGCGACCAACGCGCCTTGCTTGTTTTCTACAAAAACCGTTATCTGCTTGATTGCCATAGTAAATACTCCTTTCTCATCATATGAGCTTGCGCTTGTCGATGACACGTACAGCCTTGCCTTCACTTCGTGTGATGGTCTTGGGTGCTACGAGATGTACCGTCGGGTTAATACCGAGCATCGTCTTCATCGCGCCTGCGAGTGACTTCTCCATCTTGAGAATGTCGCTGACAATATCGGTGAACTGCTCGGGGTTCATCTCGACGTTGACCTCGAAGGTGTCGTTGTTGTTAACGCGGTCGACTACGATCTGATAGTTAGGCTGATAGCCTTCGTTTAAAAGCACCGTTTCGATTTGGCTCGGGAATACGTTTACGCCGCGAATGATGAGCATATCGTCGGTGCGTCCCATCGGCTTTGCCATCTTGACGAGTGTTCTTCCGCAGGAGCACTTCTTTCTCGAGAGCACGCAGATGTCACGCGTGCGGTAACGCAGAAGCGGGAACGCTTCCTTGTCGAGCGAGGTGAATACAAGCTCGCCCTTTTCGCCCTCGGGGAGCACCTCGCCCGTGTCGGGGTCGATTATCTCCGCATAGAAGTGGGCCTCGTTTACGTGCATACCCGTCTGCTCCGAGCACTCGAATGCGACACCGGGGCCGGAGGTCTCGGTAAGACCGTAAATGTCGTACGCCTTGATGCCGAGCGTCGCCTCGATACCGCGGCGCATCTCCTCTGTCCAAGGCTCCGCACCGAAGATACCTGCCTTCAGCGGTATATCCTCGGGCTTATAGCCCTGCTCCTTTAAGGTCTCGCCTATGTATGCGGCGTACGATGGCGTGCAGCAGAGAATAGTGGCACTAAGGTCAGTCATAAAATGGATCTAACGCACGGTGTTTCCCGAGGACATAGGAAGCGTCAGACAGCCGACCTTATGCGCGCCGCCGTTAAGACCGGGGCCGCCCGTGAAAAGTCCGTAGCCGTAAGCGACCTGACAAACGTCCTCGTTAGTGCCGCCTACCGCCGTGATAGCACGCGCACAGCAGTCCTCCCAAAGGTCAACGTCCTTTTGCGTGTAGAACGCAACGACGCGGCGACCGGTCGTGCCCGACGTGGACTGTATTCTCACGCACTCGGACAGAGGCTTTGCGAGAAGACCGTACGGATAAGCGTCACGAAGGTCTGCCTTGGTTAAGAAGGGAAGCTTATGTAGGTCGTCGATAGACTTTATGTCATCGGGCGTTACGCCTTTTTCGTCCATAAGCTTTTTGTAGTAGGGCACGTTGTCGTAAACGTGACGCACCTGCCGCACGAGCTTTTCGGATTGAAGAGCGTGCATTTGTTCGCGGGGCATCGTTTCAATTTCTTTTTGATAATAACGCTGTTCCATTTGTTTACATACCTTTCTTGAAATAGTGTTGTATGCAAAGGCAAACAAAAAGTCCTCTGCATCAAAAATTGCAGAGGACGAGATTTTATTTCCCGTGGTACCACCTCAGTTCGCCGTCGCTTCGCAGCAGCGGCCTTGTCAGGTACATTCATACCTTAGCTCTGTAACGGGAGCACCCGTTGCATCCTACAGGGAGAGTATCTCCGTTCAGCGCACTGCTCGCAAAATGAATTCGGTAAGGCTATCCCCATTGCCTCGCAGCAACCGGCAACTCTCTGTAGGTTCATGCCAAACTTACTTGTTTCTGATCGTAGCATTTACGTGGCTATTATACCACTTTACAATAATAAAGTCAAGGGGTTTTCAGAAAAAAGTTTAAAGTTTTTGCAGGGTAAGTGTCACCGCTCACTCTATTGACATATAGAGGCTTTTGTAGTATAATTAAGGGCAGATGATTATTTTACAGCAAGGATATTTTACAGCAAGGAGAAGCATTATGAAGAAATTTATCGCAATTATGGCGGCTTGCCTCTTTCTGCTCGCGAGCTGCGAAGCAGCGCCGGCGGATATACTCGGCGAGCAGGGCGCTTCCAACGGCACCGAGGAGATCACGGATACCGAGATCGCGCCCGACACCGAGGAGGATACCGAGCCTGACGTTACGGACGAAGGCGAGCCCGAGAGCGAGGAAGATACTGAACCCGACACCGAGCCCGAGGAGGAAATTCCGGAAACCACGGCGGAAACCACGGCGGAAACCACGGCTGAAACCACGGCTGAAACCACCGCTGAAACCACCGCTGAAACCACGGAGGCTTGGCACGAGCTCGACCGCGTAGGTATGTCAAACGTTACTTACACCTTTGTAAACGATGCGGAAACGGTAGCACTTAATCCCGGATCCGTTGGCGCTATGCTCATAATGGGCGAGGTGTACGGTCCGTCGAACGTGTGCGACTTACTTATAGCATCGTGGGGGGAAAATGTCCTCTCGTGGTCGCAGAAAACGATATACGAGGAAGCGCAGTTCTACGAGTCGGTTTGGGCAAGCGAGGGCGCGTACGTGAATTTGGATGGTGAAATACCCTTCGAGGTATGGGCGACGCACCCCGTATTCCCCGAGGATCTCGGCAAATCTGTCGAACTGCTTCTGTTCGGTGTTGACAAGCGCGGCGAGATCGTAGCGTACGCTATCGTGAAGGGCGAAATCCCGAGAGGATAAATAGCGTCACAATTATTGCAAAAAGCCTTGAAAAAACGGGCGGATTATGATATAATACTATGAAAAGACTTTCAAGGAGATACAAAAAGCTATGAAACTCGGTATAGTAGGACTGCCGAACGTCGGCAAGAGTACCTTATTTAACGCTATAACTAACGCGGGCGCAGAGTCCGCGAACTACCCATTCTGCACCATTGACCCGAACGTGGGCGTGGTTGCAGTACCCGATGCGCGCCTTGACAAGCTCGCGGAGATGTACAATCCCGAAAAATACACGCCCGCTGTTATCGAATTCGTTGACATCGCAGGACTCGTAAAGGGTGCGTCGAAGGGCGAAGGCCTTGGTAACAAGTTCCTGTCGCATATTCGCGAGTGCGATGCGATAATCCACGTCGTACGCTGCTTCGAGGATTCGAACATAATCCACGTTGACGGCTCTATCGACCCGATGCGTGACCTTGAAACTATCAATATGGAGCTTATTTTCGCGGACATCGAAATGCTCGAGCGCAGAATCGACCGCGTAAAGAAGGCGATGAAGGGCGACAAGTCGCTCGGCGAGGAGTTAGCACTTCTCGAGCGCGTAATGGCAGGACTTACCGAGGGCAAGTGTGCGCGTGCGCTCGAATACACCGACGACGAGCTCGCAATTATGCACGAGTGCCAGCTTCTTTCGATGAAGCCCGTAATCTACGCGGCGAATATCTCCGAGGATGCTATCGGCAGCGATATGTCTGACAACGCAGGCTACAACCGTC
Source organism: Candidatus Flemingiibacterium sp. (assembly GCA_045534235.1). Classification (GTDB taxonomy): domain Bacteria; phylum Bacillota; class Clostridia; order Oscillospirales; family CAG-272; genus Flemingiibacterium. The sequence continues at coordinate 9,799 of JAZSJI010000152.1, forward strand.
TTGCCGAGTACGCGGCGAGCGAAAAGGCGGAGATTATGCCCATATGTGCAGGTATCGAAGCGGAGATCGCACAGCTTGAGGGTGACGAGCGCGCCGAGTTTTTGGCTGACCTCGGTATTGCGGAGAGCGGTCTTGACCGCCTCATCAAGGCAAGCTACGCGCTTCTCGGTCTTATTTCCTACCTCACCGCAGGGCCGAAGGAGGTTCGCGCTTGGACTATCACCAAAGGCACGAAGGCTCCTCAAGCGGCAGGTAAGATCCACTCCGACTTCGAGCGCGGTTTCATTCGCGCCGAAATAATCGGCTTCGACGAGCTTATGGCGTGCGGCACTATGGTCGCCGCAAAGGAAAAAGGCCTCGTACGCAGCGAGGGCAAGGAGTACGTTATCAAGGACGGCGATATCGTTCTGTTCAGATTTAACGTGTAAAGAAAACACTCAAAAGCAAGCGCTCTCACTCGAGGGCGCTTTTCTTTTGCTCCAAGCGGCAAGCCCTGACGTACAGTTTACAAAATAGCAACAAACCGCCACTTGCAAATTCGGGCTTTGTATGTTATAATAATAACGAAGATATTTTTCGCGGCGAGATGCGTCGGCATCCACCGCTTTTTCGTGTGTCTTGGGGGTGTATCAAAATTTTTAAGGAGAAAATGAGCGAGTCATTTGCTGCGGTCATACCGATTACGGCGATCGTGCTGCTGCTCAGCGTGAGCGTAGCACCGATCGATCCCGGCGTTATGACGCTGTTTATCTTCGGCGCGCTTGCTATTACCTTTGGCATGAGCCTCTTCACGCTCGGCGCAGGTATGTCGATGCAGCCGCTCGGCGAGGGCATCGGCGTCGTTATGTCGAAGTCGAAGAAAACCTGGCTCAACCTTATCGTCTGCTTCGTGATGGGTGTACTCATCACTATAGCCGAGCCTGACTTGCAGGTGCTTGCCGAGCAGATACCGTCTGTGCCCAATATGGTGCTCATTATGTTCGTGGCGGTCGGCGTTGGACTTTTCATCGTCGCTTCTATGCTGCGTACCAAATTTGGCGTCAAGCTTAACTTCCTTTTGATAGCCTTCTACATAATCGTTATGGTGCTCGCGTTCTTTGCACCGAACGAATTTATCCCCGCCGCGTTTGACTCGGGCGGAGTTACGACGGGCCCTATCACCGTACCGTTTATTATGGCGCGCGGTGCCGGTGTGGCGTCGCTTCCCGGCTCGCCTCTCGGCGAGGAAAGCTTCGGTACGGTCGCGTTCGCAAGCGTCGGACAGAACATGTGCGTGCTGATCTTAAGCACCTTCTACAAGCCCGAAGCGTCTGCTACTGCCACTCCCATAGCAGATATTGAAACCACGCGCGACGCGTTTGTGGAAATAGCGCGACAGCTTCCGCACTACGCGTACGAGATGCTCGTGGCGTTCCTTCCTATCGTTTTGGTATTCG
>JAZSJI010000173.1:0-5438 GCA_045534235.1 Candidatus Flemingiibacterium sp.
GGTCTCAAGGAAGGTTGCCCATTCCTGGTTTTCAAGGTTCATGGTGATACCGGCAACCTGAAGTGCGCTCTGGAGGTATTCACCGATAGCCTTGTGGCCTTCACTGGTGTTGTAAAGGTAAGTAAGAGTAGGAGCGGCTACAGTCTTGATGGTGTCGTCGCCGGGCTCAACGGGGTCAACGGGATCGTTGCCGCAAGCAGCCATAGCGAGAACCATTACAAGAGCGAGAGCCAGTGCAATAAACTTTTTCATTTTGGAAATTTCCTTTCTGAAAATTAATTTTTATATAAATGTGCTTTGGGGATGCACGCCCGAGGGCACATAAATATACGTTTTAGTTGAGCTCCTCGGCTCTGTGGCAAGCCACGAAGTGTCCTTTTTCGATCTCGCGGAACGCGGGAGTTTCCATAGCGCAGCGCTCGCACGCGTGAGCACAGCGGGTGCGGAAGGGACATCCGGAGGGAGCGTTTAAGGGGGAGGGAATATCCGTCGAGAGCGGGATACGCACGTTAGCGCGCGCTATCTTCGGATCGGGCATGGGAACTGCCGACATAAGCGCCTTGGAGTAAGGATGCATCGGACGCTCGTATATAGTAGCGGCGTCGCAAAGCTCAACCATCTTGCCAAGGTACATAACCGCAATGCGGTTACTGATGTGGCGTACGACGAGAAGGTCGTGCGCGATAAAGAGATACGTAAGACCGAGCTTTTCCTGAAGCTCGCCGAACATATTGATGACCTGCGCCTGAATGGATACGTCGAGCGCGGATACGGGCTCGTCACACACGATAAATTCGGGATTTACCGCAAGCGAGCGTGCGATACCGATTCTTTGGCGCTGACCGCCCGAGAACTCGTGCGCGTAGCGCGAAGCGTGCTCGCTGTTAAGACCGACGTGCTCCATAAGCTCGAGCACCTTTTCGCGGCGCTCTGCCTCGCCCTTGTACATCTTGTGTATGTCAAGCGGCTCGGCAATAATATCGGAAACCGTCATACGCGGGTTAAGAGAGGAGTACGGGTCCTGGAACACCATAGTCGCCTTCTTGCGGAATTCGTTTATATCCGCACGCGTTTTAATTGGCTTTCCGTCGTAGATGATTTCGCCCGAGGTAGGCTTGTAGAGGTTGAGCAGGGTGCGTCCGACGGTGGTCTTACCGCAGCCTGATTCGCCGACAAGTCCGAGCGTTTCACCACGCTGGATGTCAAACGATACGTCGTCAACCGCCTTGAGGGGCTTTGTTTTGAAAAAGCCCGTGTTAATGTCGAAATATTTCTTTAGGTTTCTGACCTCTACGAGAGGCTTCTTTGTCATATCACTCATTCGTCGCGCCCTCCTCTGTGTTTGCGGGCGGATTTTCGAGAGAACCGTCCTCTACTGCTGCCTTGACGTTCATCCAGCAGGCAGCGTAGTGCTCATCGTTGATGATCATACGCTCGCATCTTTGTCTTAAGCATATCTTCATAGCCGCGTCGCATCTCGGTGCGAAGGGACAGCCTGCGGGCATATTGAGTAAGTCGATAGGCGTACCCGTGATAGGCTGAAGACGCTGACCGAAGGTGTTAGCCGTGGGGATCGAGCGCATAAGGCCCTTGGTGTACTCGTGACGGGGATTGTAGAATATCTCGTCAGCCGTACCCTGCTCGCATATCGAGCCTGCGTACATAACGATAACCTCGTCACACATCTGTGCAACGACGCCAAGGTCGTGCGTTATCATAATGATAGCCATTCCAAGCTCCTTCTGGAGCGAGGACATAAGGTCGAGTATCTGCGCCTGAATGGTTACGTCGAGCGCCGTAGTAGGCTCGTCGGCGATGAGTATGTCAGGCTCGCACGCGAGTGCCATAGCGATGACGACACGCTGGCGCATACCGCCGGACAGCTCGTGCGGATACTGCTTCATACGCTTCTCGGGTTCGTTGATATTAACGAGGCGAAGCATCTCGACTGCTCTTTCGCGGGCTTCTTTCTTTGTTCTGCCCGTGTGCAGAAGTATAGCCTCCATAATCTGGTGGCCGATGGTGTGCGTGGGATTAAGCGAGGTCATCGGGTCCTGGAATATGATGGACACCTTGTTGCCTCTGATTTTTCTCATAACCTTTTCGCCGGCACCGACGAGCTCTTCTCCGTCGAGCTTTATCGAGCCGCCGACGATCTTGCCCGTGGAGGCGAGTATTTGCATAATGGAATATGCGGTAACCGATTTTCCCGAGCCGGACTCGCCAACGATGCCGAGCACCTTGCCGTGATCGAGATTAAACGATATACCGTTTACAGCCTTGACCTCACCTGCATCGGTAAAGAAGGAGGTGCGAAGGTCATTTACTTCGAGTAATGGCATAATTATTGACCGTTCCTTTCCTTATATCTTAACCGTTGAGCTTGGGGTCGAATGCATCGCGCAGACCGTCGCCGAGAAGGTTAAGGGAAAGCACGATGAGCGAAATTACTATCGCGGGGATAACGAGTCTGTGCGGATACGAGTTGATACCGTTGAGCGCATCGGACGCAAGCGAGCCGAGCGAGGGCATAGGCGCGTTTACGCCAAGTCCGAGGAAGGACAGATAGCTCTCGGTGAATATTGCGCTGGGTATCTGAAGCGCGGTCGAGATGATGACTACGCTGATGCAGTTGGGCATAAGGTGCTTGAAGATGATCCACTTGCCGCGTGCACCTGCCGCCTGCGAAGCGAGGACGTATTCCTGCTCGCGAAGCGAGAGGATCTGACCTCTTATAAGACGGGACATAGAAACCCAATAGAGCACGCCGAATACGATAAAGAGGCTTATGATGTTAGCGCCTATCTTTTCGAGCACGGTGCCCTTGATGATCTGATCGAGGTTCGTCTGCTTGAGGGCAGATGCGAGAAGGATAATGAGAAGCATATCCGGCAGAGAGTAGATGATGTCGACGATACGCATGATGATAAGGTCGACCTTACCGCCGCAGTAGCCCGAGATCGAGCCGACGGTCATACCGATGATAAGCACGATTATACTTGCGAAGAAGCCGACTGCGAGCGAAATGCGCGCGCCGTATACGATACGGATAAAGTAGTCACGTCCTGCGGAGTCTGTACCGAAGATGTGCGGGAAGATGCTCTCGGTATCGCCCGTGTAGGAATCAAAGCGGATGATGTGGTAGCCGAGGTTGGTTTCGATGACTGCCGCGTCGCCCGATACTCTCTTTGCCTTACCTGCAAAGTTTACTTCCCACAGCCAATCGCTGATTGCGGTCTTGTCCTTGTAGGTCTTTGCCTTTTCCTTTTCGATAAGCGTGTACGTAGCGTCCTCTGAAAGGTCACTCTTTAAGCTGTCAAACGATGCGCCTGCAAGGTAGGAGGCGAGCATAGCGTCCGCCTCTGCCTTTACCTCGGCACGCTTTGCGAGAGCCGCATCCTTTTCCTCTGCTGTGTCGTACGCGGACTTTAAGATAGCGGGGAGATATATCTCCTCTGCGTTTACTTTTCCGAGAAGACGCTCACGCTCTGTCGCACCGTACTTGAACGGCGAGAGGTTATTATATGTAGCGTCAACCGCCTTACCGGGCTGTACGCCGAGCTGGTTGTCGTACGAATAGGGGAAGAAGAACGGTACGAAAATACAGGAAAGCGTTATAACCGCTACGATTATAAGGCTGACGAGTGCAACCTTGTTTTTCACAAATCTTTTTACACCGTCGCGGAAGAAGGTCGAGGAGGGGCGCATCTGCACCATATACTCCTTTTCCGACGCGTCGGCGGGGATAAACGCATCTACGTCGAGATGCATACTAAAAGGCTTCTTATTCACTTGCTTACTCCTTTCTGTCGTGCGCTGCTTATTCAAGCGTGATACGCGGGTCGATGACCTTGTAGAGAATATCGCTGACAAGGTTCATTATGACGATGAGTATCGCAAGCACGATAGTCGTACCCATAATGAGCGTATAGTCGCGGTTGATGATGCTGCTGACGAACGAGCGTCCGATGCCGGGAACGGCAAATATCTGCTCAACGACAAGCGAGCCGGTAACGATATACGCAAGCATAGGGCCGAAGTAGGTTACAACGGGAATGAGCGCGTTCTTGAGCGCGTGGCTGAGGATTATCTTCGTGCCGGAAACGCCCTTCGCCTTTGCCGTGCGAATGTAGTCCTGACCGAGCACGTCAAGCATAGACGAGCGGGTAAGACGGGTGATATTCGCCATAGGCGAGAGGGAGAGGGTGATAGTCGGAAGGATAAGTCCGCCTGCCTCTGCGCCGTTAGCGGGCAGTAGCGCGAGCTGTACGGTGAAGAGCAGGAGCATAAACGTACCCATAATAAACGAGGGCATCGAAACGAATGCGGTGGTTACTACCATGATTACGCGGTCGATGAACTTGTTACGGCGAAGCGCTGCGACAGAGCCGAGCACAGTACCCGAGATGAGGGCGATGAACGCCGCCGCAAGACCGAGCTTCGCGGAGGTCTTCATACCGTCGAAGATTATGTCGATAACCTCGCGTCCGCGCTGCTTTATGGACGGGCCGAAGTCGAATTCGGTCACGATGTCCTTAAGATATGTAAGGTACTGTTGGAACAGGGGCTTGTCAAGACCGTATTTAGCTTCGAGAGCCGCCTGCGCCGCCTCGGAGATTGCCTTCTCTGCAAGGAAGGGACCGCCGGGCACTGCGTGCATAACGAAGAAGGTGATAGTAATGACTATCCACACCGTCAAAAGTGCAAGTCCGACGCGCTTGAGCACGTACATTAAAGTTTTTGTATTCATATTACAACCGTCGCTTTCTATATGAATGTGCGCGCATTTTTCGACGCACACACTAATTTCTTCTACATATTATATCACAGAAATATTATATATGCAAGGGGTTTTTGATAATTTATCGCTTTAAAGCGAAAAAAATATGCAATTTGCACATAGGAAACTTGCAAAAAATCCCAAGTGGCGCAATAAAAAATCCTCCCGAGAAATCGGGAGGATATATTTTGTAAGAAAATCTTACTTAGTCTTAATAGCAGCCTGTGCAGCAGCGAGACGAGCGATCGGCACGCGGAACGGCGAGCAGGATACGTAGTCAAGACCGATGGAGTGGCAGAACTCAACGGATGTGGGGTCACCACCGTGCTCACCGCAGATACCGATGGGCAGCTTGGAGTTGTTAGCGCGACCTTCGGTGCAAGCCATCTTCATCAGCTTGCCAACACCGGTCTGGTCCAGCTTTGCAAAGGGATCGTTCTCGAAGATCTTGGTGTCATAGTAAGCGGTCAGGAACTTGCCTGCGTCGTCACGGGAGAAACCAAAGGTCATCTGAGTCAGGTCGTTGGTGCCGAAGCAGAAGAAGTCAGCGTTCTGAGCGATTTCGTCAGCGGTCAGGCAGGCACGGGGGATCTCGATCATGGTGCCCACTTCGTACTCCAGCTCAGAAGTCGGAGGCCAAGCGGTCTTAGGAAGACAA
>JAZSJI010000071.1:0-7384 GCA_045534235.1 Candidatus Flemingiibacterium sp.
CAACCACTCCTGACGGGATATTGCCATCGTTCGATTACCGCTAAACAGTTGTTGGGGTGCCGACACGGGTGTCGGCGAGGTCCCCAACTGGATATGGCGCGGGATACGATGCTCGGAGCGCAAAAGAGAAGCGCCCTCGACCGAGAGCGCTAAATCTTGTTTTTTTACTCGCAAACCAAATGTGAGCGAAGCGTTGTATAAAGTTTTTGCGGAGCTTTTTTCAAAAAGCGACCGTATTCCTACCGAGCGCTCCTACGCCTCTTAAACCTACGCCACAGATGTACGGGCGCGTATGTGAGCGTCAGGACTACGGCGGCTATGACGGGGAAGCCCACGAGGTGTGTGCCGCAGAGCTTTTTGAAGAGAACGAGCGGCGCGATGTCGGACGCGGATTTTAAGAACATAAAATTCGTGCCCGTGGTGTTCTCGTTGACTATCCACGCTACTGCCGCAAATACGAGCAGGAGCAGTATCGCCTTTGGCAGATGCTTTGCGTCGGGTACGATGTCGCCGCCGAGCACCAGCATAAGGGGGTAGAGAAGCAGTAAGATGTGCACCGTAAAGCTGTGAAGGTGCATAGAGTTCGCGAGCGGAAGCTCCGTCCACGTTGGTATCACGAGCGCGAGTATCGCCGACGGTATGCAGAACGCATAGAGGAAATTGTCCATCGTTTTCGTTGGTTTAAAGACGTGTACCGCTATGATGATTATGTTTATCGAGCAAAGGTGAAGCGGCAGGTATTTCGCCGTGTACGCGCCCATCATCGAGAGCGTGACTATCTTGTATATCTCGTCCGCGATGCACAGTGCCGCGACGGCAAAGCGCATATTTCGCCTACCGCGCGTGCCGAGCGACTTGTAAAGCGACACACCCGCGATACATACCGCGAGCGTGATGCATATCCACATCATATGCGTGTCGTCGAAATGCTTAAAGCCGACGCCTTTTATTTTCGCCGCCTTTAAGGATTCGACCGTTTCCCCAAAATATTGCATATCTATCCTCCAAAAACAGACGGCAAGCCGTTATAATGCTTGCCGCCGCTGTTTTTTATTTTTTCTTTCTCGCAAGCATAAATACCATAAGTCCCGCAAGGTATACCACAAGAATACCTACCGTGATAAAGCACATAATCGTGCTCTTTGCGGCAAGACTGATAAGCAGCAGGAGCGGTGCACCGAAGATTATACCAAACGAGCTTCCCGTAAGTAGGTTGTTTGCCGCGGGAGTGTCGTACTCGGGGTCTATTTCGCGAAGCAAGAGTATGCCGGAGCTTATCGTGCCCGTCAGCATACCGTACATCGAGAAGAAGCCCTCGTTCTCGTACTCGGGGTAAAGCTTTTTACACATAAATTTGAGGTATATGAACGTGATGACGCCGCCTGCCACAGCCATAATGATGAAGGGAACCCAAAGTCCCGAAAGGTCGTCAATGTTGATGCCTGCGATACCTGCGATTATCATAAGGTCGAACGCAAGTCCGGAAATGCGCGAGAGCAGGTAGTTGTTCTGATACTGGCGCGTCATAAGCTTTGCCGAGCGAAGCCCGTTAAAGAGTACGCGGCAGCCCATACCGACAACGGAGCCGATGATGAAGTTAAATCCCCAAAGCAGCGTGGAAACCGTCGCCGCAACGCCGGGTGCAACCGCCTCAAGCAGTGCGCTGATGCCCCACGTGATGAGGTAGGTTACGAGATAGATTACGGCTACGAGCGCGAACTGCACTGAGAGCTTGTCGACCGACTCGGAGATCGGTATCTCGCCCTTTTGCTGGAAGGTATCGAGCGTTACGGAGCCGGAGATCTCGTTTTTGTCCTTCTGACGCTTTATAGAGCCGCGCTTGTTGTAAATGTTGAGGAAAACAACGCCCACTACGCACGCGCAAAGATAGCCCGATGCCGCCAGCGAAAGGCCAAACGTGCGTCCACCCTCAAAGCCGAGTGCCGCGTAGGTCGAGCCGACGTTGTTTGCCTGACCGGGGCCCTGACCGAATGCCATAGGCAGTAAAAGACCGCTTGCCTTAAATAGGTCGGGCATTACGGTGTAAGCAAGTCCGAGCGATACGATAAGTCCGACGAGTGCCTGCACAAGGTAGGTGCTGACGATAAGCGCGCCGCTTCGAGCACCCGTAAGCGCGGTGGTCGCCGAGGACTTTTCGGGAACGCGAAGCGCCATAGCGATAAATCCGAGCGCGAGCGCGTGATATGTAAGCGTTTCAAGAAAATCTGCGTCTATGTCGAGTATGCCTGTGGTGCGCAGTATCAGGAGAATAAAGCCTGCGAGCACCGACAGAGGCAGAAGAGTTTTTCTTATAAAAGGGATTTTGCGAAGAAGCACGTTTGAGAGCAACATAAGTGCTGCCATAATGCCAATCTGAATGACTGGAGTCCAAAGCTCTGTATTAGCTGCTGAAAGATCCATAGTTAAGCCTGCCTTTCTTTATTGTACGCCCGATTTATCAAGCGATTCTAAACGCTTTAGCTCTCTGTAGAGCCATACGAATCTTATGACGTTCACACCGTCGTCGGGGACGAGCTCGTAGTAGCTCTTACCCGAGGAAAATACCACCTTACGGCGTCCGTGAAATGCCATATCGCTTATCGCGGACATATCAACGTGGAAATCGCCCATCGTAAAGCCGTCCGCGCCGAACGTCGCCTCACCGTGCGCTATCTCGGATACGTCATCGTCGACAGATAGAAGCGTTGCCGAGCGAGCCGTGTACGCCTCACCGTTTTTCGCTGAATTTTTGACGTATTCCATTTGCCAATCGTAAAGCTCGCTCACAGTTTTAAAGCGTGTGCCCGAGAGCATACCGTACTCGTCGATGGTGAACGTCATACCGCAGTGCGAGCATTTTGCCTCGTTGCCGCTTGAAGCTACCGTTTCAAGCTTTCCGCATTCGGGGCAGGTAAAGAGTAAGCTTTCGATGCCCTCCATAAGTCCCTTGCCGCGATAGCGCTTCGGCGATGCAAGCTGACGCGCGTACGCGTCCTCGTGAAGGTCGCGCACGATAGCCTCGTTTATCTCATCGACGCTCATAGCGGCGAGTTGTTCCTTTGTATATATATTCACGATGTCACCGCGGCAGTATCCGCGACGGGTATGCTTTGACCAGCCGGGCGAGATGAAAAAACCGCCTACGAGCTTATACGTGACAAGTCCGCAGCCTGCCTTTTTGACAAGCTGTCCCGTGGTCGGCGCGATAGGGCAGGTGCGACCGTCCCACGTGCGCACTCCCTCGGCGAACATAAACACGTTTTCACCGTGCTTGAGTTTACGCAGAATGTCGATGATAGCGTGCGAGGCGCTCATGCCTTTTTTACGCATTATCGGTCCGACGAGAAATTTTATCAGCGGATACGCTATTTTCCAGCGCGAGATATGCTCGCTTCCGACGCAGTACATCTGACGGCGGAAGGATGTCGCGACCATCAAGGGGTCGAAGTCGGTCGCGTGGTTCGCGAGGACTATGTAATTGTCGGGCAGGTCACGCGTTTTTACTCGGCAGGACGTGTAGCCGAACTTTATTTTAAGAAAAAGTGCCACCGGTGGGCGCAGAAGATGCCATATTATTTTGTGCTTCATACTCATAGATGCGTACTTCCATACATAAATAATTCACAAATATTATAACAAGGTTTTAAGGAATTGTCAATAGTTTATGAAAAACAGCACACGTGGGCGGCGAGTGTGTTCACCGCGAGGGGGACGACCACGCGCTCTGCTCGTGAGGAACGAACCTCGCGCGTTCCACGCGCTCGGGGAGAACAACCTCACCGCCCTCGCGGCTCGGGGAAAACGAAAAGGGGGAGTAGGAACTATTTCAGTCGCCAACAACTCCTCCTCACCCTTTTGAACCCTCTCCTCCTCTTGGCTACGCCGCCTAAAAGAAGGCGGCGAGATAAAAGGGTAGCTTTGCGTGCGCGACGGTGCGCGATTCGGCGGCTAAAGGAAACGCGGCACATCGCGCCGCGCTTCAAGGTTAGATTGTGACGCCGCGTGGAGCGCTACCGCGCGCACGCGGCTTTGGCTAACTTTCGCGCGAGCGAAGCGATGCGCCCCTACCGTATGCTAACTTTTAGCGCGCAGCGAAGCGTCCGCGCCTCCCCACCGTATGCTAACCTCGCCGTCCAGCGAAGCGAGGACGGCAACCACTCCTGACGGGATATTGCCATCGTTCGATTACCGCTAAACAGTTGTTGGGGTGCCGACACGGGTGTCGGCGAGGTCCCCAACTGGATATGGCGCGGGATACGATGCTCGGAGCACAAAAGAAGGGATTAGTATCGAGAGCGATAACTAATCCCTTTTCTATTCGCAATCAAGATGTGATGGCGAAGCCAATTTAAAGTTTTTGCGGAGCTTTTTTCAAAAAGCGACCGTTTCCCTTCGTGCTTACTTGCACCCAAACAGACGGTATACCGTGAGTATCGCCTGCTGACGGGTGAACGTGCCCGTGGGATCGAACGCGCCTGCGCCGATACCGCCCATAACGCGTGCGCCGCTCGCCGATTTGAGCGACGAGGTGAACGCTATCGCCTCCACCGCCCACGCAGGGCTGTCGACTGTGTCGGCGAAGGTTGCGCTGTCAGCACCGCCGTTTACTGTAAGCACGGACGCCGCACGCTTTATCATAGCCGCCGCTTCCTGACGCTTGATGCTCGCATTCGGCGAGAACGCAGTCGCCGAGGTGCCGTTTACGATGCCGAGTCTGTTTGCGGCAGTCACCGCAAGGTCGTTCGCGTCAGTGAACGGAGTTGCCGTGTTTACGATACCGTGGCGCGCGAGAAGTGCTTCGATAGAGTCAGCTCCCTCTGCACGGCAGAGCATATTCATAAGAAGCACACAGAAATCAAGTCTGGTTATGTTGTCCGCATAATCTGTCTGAAGCGCCGTTGGAACGAGATCGTTTGCGAGCGCCGCGCTCACCTCGGGCTTTGCCCAGTCTGCGGGAGTGTTCTCGGGAGCGGACTTCTGACGGGTTATTATCTTGTGGTCGTATGCAAAGCATTCGGGGGTAATGTCAAAGTAATAGAAGCTGTCGGGCGCTTTTGTGAGAAACTGTCCGTACTCGTACTTGTTGCCCGAGTCCCACGTCGCGTCCATCGTTATCCATCTGCCGTCGACGAAGGCTTCCGTGTGTGCGTGATTGCTCTTGTCGGCACTCATCGCCCTCGATGCGAAATCGTCGACGCTTATGCCTGCCGCATACGTTGTTGTGAGTATCGCGGGGATACCCTGCGCACGAATTAGGTCACGAAGCAGGCGCGCGTATCCCTCGCATACGCTTCGACGCGTTTCGAGTACCTCTTCGGGCTCGTAAAAGATCTCGTGCGATCTGTTGTAGTAGTAATCGTAATCGTAGTAGATATTTTCCGCAACCCATTTGTGAAGCGCGAAAACCTTTTCGTAATCACCCGTGATGCCCGCGCAGATGTTATCCGACGCGGCTTTGATCTTGGCCGAGTTCATCTCAAGCGCCTCTGCCGGATTTACCCAGCCCGAAAGCATACTCTCGTTGTGCTCCTCAATTTCGGACGCTACGAAGCGATATCCGCCTTCGCAGCGCTCGATCTGCACGGTCTTCCATATAAAGCTCCAATAGTAACCGTCGCCAGGCTCCTTGTAGGTGTATACGGTGATGTCACGCGGCTCGGTAATGCCCTCGAGTGAAAGCGTTTCACAGAAATATTCGCCGCTCTTCACGTTTATGATCTTGCTGTGGGCGTTCATGACGCTGACCTTGTCCGAGCGCAGCCAAAGGCGCGCGAGATCGTCGCATATCACCTTGCCCTCGACCGTAACGGTCGAGCCGTTTATTGTGAACTTGACGTAATCGCTCTCGCTGTTAGAGGTGCGAAGGACGGTCTTGTTCGCCGCCGAAAGCGGCAGGATCGAAAATGCTGTTAAAACAACGAGTATTACCGCCAAAAAACGCAGACGTTTCATAAATGAGCCTCCATATATTTTTGTATTACTGCTTGTTGATATACGAAATAAGTGCCTCGCGAAGCTTTGTCGGATCACAGTTTCCGCGAAGCTCACGCATACACTTGCCAAAGATTGCAAGGAGTGCCTTCTCCTTGCCGCCCTTATAGTCGGCGACAGCCTTCGGGTCAGCCGCGACAGCCGCCGCGATGACCTCGTTCATCTCGCACGTATCTTCCGAAACGATAAAGCCGTTTTCCACCGCGTAAGCCTCGGGGTCAATGGGCGCGTTTGCGTCGAGCATTGCGGCGAGTATCTTCTTGCCGTTGCCGCGGCTTACGGTGCCGTTCATACAAAGCTTTATGAGCGCGCCGAGCGAGCTTCCGTCGACGGAAAATTCGTCAGCCCTCATCTGCCGCTTGTTGAGTAGACTCATACAGTCGGATATAAGCCAATTCGCCGCCTCCTTTGGCGAGCGGCATACGTCACACGCCGCCTCAAAAGCGTCGCAGAACGCGCGGCTCTCGGTGAGAAGGTCGGCATCGTACTCAGAAAGTCCAAGCTCGCCGACGTAGCGTGCACGTTTCTTTTCGGGAAGCTCGGGAAGCGTTGCCTTGACGCTGTCGTACCACGTATCGTCGATTACGACGGGCATAATATTGGGGTCGGGAAAGTAGCGGTAGTCGCCTGCCGTTTCCTTTGCGCGCATCGCGTAGGATTTGCACGTGGCGTCGTCCCAGCGGCGCGTTTGCTCGATGAGCACTTCAGTGCCGCTCTCGAGCGCGTTGATGTGGCGCGCACTTTCGTACTCTATAGCACGGGCGATTGCCGAGAGGGAGTTCAAATTTTTTATCTCGGTTCGCACTCCGAGCTTATCCGAGCCCACGGGGCGCACGGAAAGGTTTACGTCGCATCGCATCGAGCCCTCCTCCATACGGCAGTCGGAAACTCTCGCAAAGCGAAGCCTTGAGCGAAGGAGCTCAAGATACGCGACGACTTCATCGGCACTCGACATATCGGGCATTGAAACTATCTCGATAAGCGGCACGCCTGCGCGGTTATAGTCGATGAGGGTTGTGCACGAGGGCGCGTCGTGTATGAGCTTGCCTGCGTCCTCCTCTATGTGTATCTGCTTGATGCGAACGGATTTCTTGCCCGCGGGCGTTTCTATGTCGACGCTGCCGTTTGTGGCGATAGGCGCGAAATACTGCGTCGTCTGATACGACGCGGGAAGGTCGGGGTAATAGTAATTCTTTTTGTCAAACGCGGTGGTGCGGCTGATACTACAGCCGAGCATCATACCTGCCATCATAGCAAGGTCGACCGCGCGGCGGTTGAGCACGGGGAGTGTACCGGGCATACCCGAGCACGCGGGACAAACGTGCGTGTTCGGCTCTGCACCGAATTCCGTCTTGCAGGAGCAGAATATCTTCGACTCGGTCGCAAGCTCGAT
>JAZSJI010000204.1:0-5749 GCA_045534235.1 Candidatus Flemingiibacterium sp.
TCGAACCATTCAAGGTCGGTGTCGGGCTTGCAGAAGAACTCAAGCTCCATCTGCTCGAACTCGCGGATACGGAAGATAAAGTTGCCGGGAGTGATCTCGTTTCTGAAGGACTTACCAACCTGGCAAACGCCGAAGGGAAGCTTACGGCGAGTGGTTCTCTGAATAGCCTCGAAGTTTACGAAGATACCCTGCGCGGTCTCGGGGCGTAGATAAACCTCGCTGCCCGTATCCTCGGTAACGCCCTGATGGGTCTTGAACATAAGATTGAACTTACGGATATCGGTAAAATCGGACTTGCCGCAGCCGGGACAGGGCACGTTATTCTCGCGAATATATGCGAGAAGCGCCTCGCCGTCCATAGCCTCTACGTTAACGTCGGTGATGTTGTTTTCCTTGACGTACTCCTCAACGAGCTTGTCTGCGCGGTGACGCATCTTGCACGCCTTGCAGTCGATAAGCGGATCGTTGAAGGTTGCAACGTGACCGGATGCCACCCAAACCTCGGGGTTCATGAGTATCGCGGAGTCAAGACCTACGTTGTAGGGGTTCTCCTGAACGAACTTCTTCCACCAAGCGCGCTTGACGTTGTTCTTCATCTCAACGCCGAGAGGACCGTAGTCCCAAGAGTTTGCAAGACCGCCGTAGATCTCCGATCCGGGGAATACGAAGCCGCGTGTCTTACAAAGCGCCACGATTTTGTCCATTGTTTTTTCTGTGTTTTTCATAGTGATATACTCCTTTACCGCCTATCTGGATGATAGGCATAAAATTTTGACAAAATTATTTGTACGCCTCAAATTTCTTGAGTGCGTTCTTAAGTGACGGTTCAAAATATGTAATTCCGTCGTAGACCTTATTATAGCCGGGATAGCTTTCCGTAGTGGTTTCGAACTTGGAATAAGCAAAGATAAGCTCGAGGTTATTGAGAAGATCGTCAAGTGTGAATGTAGTTTCAACGTGATCCTTCAGCGCCTCATAGAGTTCGTCTGCCTTGTCAAGATACTCAACGCTTGTAAACTTTGCGAGAATAGCCTTGCAGAGCTCAACAGTCACGTTCATACGCTCTGTTGCGCCGTTTTCATAGCCGACGTAGCGAAGAAGCTGTGCAGCTGCGGCACCGTCAAGCTCGGTGGGGCCTGCCTTAAGATCAATTTCGAGATCTTGAGCGGGATCGCTATAGAGCATATCCTCGGGGATGTTGTATTCGACCGTTCCAATAAGATCGATCGCGGTGGCGATAGAGCCGACGTCAATTCTCGTATAGTAGTCTATATTAAGACCGGTAAGGCTCGAGACCATTCCGCAAAGAAAATCAATGCCTCTTTCGGAAATCACGTCGCCGAGCTGCATATGTGAGCCGTTTACAAGCACACGCGTGTTACGCGGAATAGGGCAGAAGATAAACTGACGGTCCTCCTTGTCAACGCGAAGGAGAATTATCATATCCGCACCCCATTTGCGGTTTCTCTTGTCAGGGAAGCCTTCACCCTCCCATTTTTCCTCGTAATCGTAATCGTCGAATATCTCGGGTTGGTAATCGGTTCCGACGAGAAGCATCGTAAAGGTGTCGCCGATCACTTCCTCGAGCGGCTCGTCTGTGGTGTCTTGCGTATCTGAAGTGTCACCCGTGTCAACGCCGGGCGTTGTGTCGTTTGGAGTTGTGTCTGTTGTATCCGAAACCCCGTCGGTTACAGGCTTGTTATCGCCCGTCGGTATAGTTTCCTGAAGCATATCGACAACGAAGCCGACTATAGCCCAGGCGAGCAGTCCGAATATCACCGCGGAAATAAGAAAAGTCAAGGCGAAATTGCGAAGACCCGAAAGCACGAAGCGTCATCCTTTCAAAATTATGTATACTCAAATATTATACCATGTCAAGCTTTGTTTGTCAATAGACATATTAAAACAGTTGCCGCTGTCGTTTAGACGAAGGAATATAGAAAAAGTTCCAAAAAACCACCGTCAGCACCTCGAGGGTGAGTTAACTTTAACCGTACGTCGGATTCGATACCTGCCGCAGCAACGCTACGCGTGGCTACATGAGGACGGTGTTGCGAGCGGTATTCGTTTGCTTGACAGCGTCCTCAATCGAGGCTCTCAAGCTATCAAACGAGAGAAAAACACCGTCAGCACCGCGAGGGGGGTAACTCTAACCGTACGACGGATTCGATACCTGCCGCAGCAACGCTTCGCGTGGCTGCATGAGGAGTATCTGACAAGCGATAAGCGTTTCTGTAGCGACTCCTCAAATCGAGCTTCTCAAACTATCAAACGAGAGAAAAACACCGTCAGCACCTCGAGGGTGCTGACGGTGTTTTTGGCCCGCTCGACAGGATTCGAACCTGCGACCATCGGAATCGGAATCCGGTACTCTATCCAGCTGAGCTACGAGCGGAAATTATGCCTCTCTATTATATCACCGAAAGAGCAAAAAGTAAACCCCTACGCGAGCTTTTTGGCACAATTCGTCAAGGTGCACAAAATATTCCTCGCGATTTTCACACCATTATCTATAGACATTCTCTCAAAAATATGATATAATAATTATTATGTATAGTTATGCTTAAATATAGGTGGTGAGGATATGCAGCAGATCGGTATAGTTCGCGCCGTCAAAGGCGATTTTGCTACTGTTGAGGTTTCGAGAAAATCCGCTTGCGAGGGCTGTCACGCAAAGGAGAACGGTGAGTGCTCCGCTTGCGTAAGCTTCGGCGGTAAATCGGTTACATCGAAGGCTATCAACGACATTGGCGCGAAGGTCGGCGACAGAGTGGTGCTCGAAAGTGCTTCATCTACAGTTTTGCTTTATGCCGTTGCCGTCTTCCTCTTTCCACTTTTACTCGGAATTGTCGGATACTTCGTCGGTGGGCTTTTTGGCGGATCCGTACCGTCATATATCGGAGCTGTACTCGGCTTCGTGCTCGCCTTTGTAATCGTATGGGCAACGCTTAACAAATATGCCGAAAAGCATACCGCCGTACGCATTACGCAAATACTTTAAAATCAGGTGTATTTATGTTTAAACACGCTTCAAAGAAGAAAATATGGCGCGTCGGCGAGTGTGCCGCAGGTGCCGCAGAGATAGCAAGCGCGCTTAATCTCTCGCTCGCCACCTCGCGCCTGCTCGCGCTTCGCGGATATACAACACCCGATGCGGCGCGCGCCTTCATACAGAAGGAAACCGAGCTTCTTTACGACCCGTTTCTGCTTCGTGATATGGGTAATGCGGTCGACCGTATAGTTACTGCGGTGCAGAAGAACGAACGCATCGTCGTTTACGGCGACTACGACGTTGATGGAGTTACGGCTGTATCGGTCGTTTATACATACCTTAAGGAGCTTGGCTGTGACGTGGGGTATTACATTCCCAACCGCGTCGGCGAAGGATACGGCGTCAACATCGACGCGGTGCGTACCTTCGCAAACGAGGGCTGCACACTTATGATAACCGTTGACACAGGTGTTACCGCTGTTGACGAGGTGTCGGTCGCAAGCTCGCTCGGCATTGACACGGTCGTAACCGACCACCACGAGTGCCGCGACGAGCTCCCCGAGGCTGTGGCAGTCGTTAATCCGCGCCGCGCCGACTGCACGTATCCGTTTGACGAGCTTGCAGGCTGCGGTGTAGCGTTCAAGCTTGTATGTGCACTCGAAATGCGCCTCAAGAACACGGATATTTTCGAGGCGACAAAGAGCTGTGCCGCAAGATTCTCTGAATTTGTAGCGATAGGCACTATCGCAGACGTGATGCCGCTTATCGGCGAAAACCGTATAATCGTAAGCTACGGACTTATGCTTCTCGAGAACACCAAAAATGCAGGTCTTGCCGCGCTTATGCGTGCATCGGGTATTATAGCCGTTGATGCAGACGGCAGACCCATCAAGAAAAAGATAACGTCCTCGACGGTCGGCTTTACGATAGCGCCGCGCCTTAATGCGGCAGGACGCATATCAAGTGCTGAATTTGCCGTTGAGCTGTTGCTTTGCAGCGACGAGGCGCGTGCAGAAGAGATCGCAAACGAGCTTTGTGAAACCAACCGTCGCCGACAGGCAGAGGAAAACACAATAATCGAGGCGGCAAACACGAAGATAGAACAGCAGTGCAGCGAGGACGATTACGTTATCGTGCTCGACGATGACCATTGGCACCACGGTGTCATCGGTATCGTTTGCTCCAAGCTCACGGAGCGATATAATCTTCCGTCTATTCTCATAAGCTTCGAGAACAATACCGACGCAGAGCCGCTCCCAACCGACATCGGAAAGGGCTCGGGGCGCTCTATACGCGGACTTAACCTTTTCGAGGCGCTCGAATACTGCGCACCGTTTCTGTCAAAATACGGTGGACACGAGCTTGCGGCGGGACTTTCACTTGAGAGATCCAACTTGCCCGCGTTCAGGCTCGCGATAAACGAGTTTGCGAAGAAGTCGCTCGGCAAGGGCGAGCTTTGCCGAGTGGTTGACGTAGACCTTCGCATAAACCCCGAGGAAATATCAGAGAAGCTTGCACAGGAGCTTTATCTTCTCGAGCCGTTCGGCACGAGCAATTCACAGCCCGTTTTCGAAACGGACAGACTTATTATCACGGACGTCACCGCACTCTCGGGCGGTAAGCACACAAAGCTCACGCTTCGCGCTCCCGGATACGCGGTAGAGTTCACCGCACTTTGCTTCGGTCACTCGTCGGCGGAGTTCGAATTCGTCCCGGGCGACGTCGTTGACCTCGCGTATAATCTTGATATAAACGAGTTCCGCGGTAGAAGAACAGTACAGCTTCTCGTGCGTGACATTCGCCGCACCACCGCGGACGATATTCCCGAAAGAGAAGACTTCGCCGTGCTTTACCGCTATCTTAAAGCAAAAGCACAGCCGCACAAGGCCTCACTTGACGAATTGACCTCGGCGCTCGGATACGCGCCCGAGAAGGTCGCTCTTATGCTCGACGTTTTCGCTGAGTTATCCATCATCTCGCTTTACCGTGGGGAAATACACGAAATAACCCTGCTTCCGGTAAACGGGAAGATACCGCTCGAGGCTTCGCGCATACTCGCGTCGCTCGGTGGCACACAGCCCTAAGAAAGGATACGTTATGACAGCAGATTATCCGATGGATTATAATTTTGAGCCTATACGCGAGCTTATCGAAAAGCTCGTCAGCACGGGTAAAAAATACAATATAGACAAGATAAAGCGAGCTTTCGTCGTTGCGGACAGGCTTCACGAGGGACAGTTCCGTCAAAGCGGCGAGCCGTATATATCTCACCCGATAGCGGTTGCTGAAATAGTCGCGAGCCTCGAGCTTGACACCGACTCGATATGTGCCGCGCTTCTTCACGACACCGTCGAGGACTGTGAGGTGTGCTGTGAGCAGATACGCGAGGAGTTTGGCGAGGAGGTCGCGATGCTCGTCGACGGTCTTACCAAGCTCGTAGACATCAAGATAGAGGATAAGGACGAGGCAGAGATAGAAAACCTCCGCAAGATGTTCCTCGCAATGAGCAAGGACATTCGCGTTATCTTCATAAAGCTCTGCGACCGACTCCACAATATGCGCACGCTCGATGCAAAGCCCGAGCCAAAGCGCCGTGTCACGTCTGGCGAAACGATGCACGTTTGCGCACCGCTCGCACCCCGACCCGGTATCCAGCGCATCAAGCAGGAGCTTGAGCGCCTTGCGCTCTCCTACCTCGACCCGATAGGCTTCGAGGAGGTACAGCACGACATTGACAAAAAATACGGCAACAACATA
>JAZSJI010000177.1:0-3704 GCA_045534235.1 Candidatus Flemingiibacterium sp.
AATTGCTGCAAAAAGACCTCGATAGGCGGTCAGGCGCTTATTGAAGGCATTATGATGCGCGGTCCCCAAAAGACCGTTATGGCTGTGCGTGATCCCGCAGGAGAGATCGTGCTTGAGGAGTGTGCCGCAGGCAGCGCAAAAAAATCCAAATTATTCAAGATACCGATAATTCGCGGAGTATTCAGCTTTATTGACTCGATGAAAACGGGCTACAAGGCACTTATGCGCTCGGCAGAGATCGCAATGCCCGAGGACGAGGTCGACGGCCAAAAGCTGGCCGAGGAGGATAAGAAAAAGGAATCGAAGCTTATGGGCATCGCCGCGGCGATCGGCGGCGTGCTTGGCGTTGCACTCTCGGTCGTACTCTTTATATGGATGCCGTCGTTTCTCTTTGCAATTATCAGAGATCTCACAGTCGGAACTGCCGCCGAGGGATTCTTTGCACACGCGGCAACTAAATCTCTTTTCGAGGGCATATTAAAGCTCGCTCTGTTCGTCGGATACATCGCGCTGATGTGCCTCGTCAAGGACGTTCGCAGAACGTTTGAGTATCACGGTGCCGAGCACAAGACCATATTCGCGTATGAGGCAGGCCTTGAGCTTACAGTCGAAAATATCCGTCCGCAAAGACGCTTCCACCCAAGATGCGGCACCTCGTTTATGATACTTATGATAATCGTCGGCATTTTTATCGGTATGCTCATTCCCGAAACAATCGGCGGCGTGGAAATAAACCACATTCTCCGCGCGGCAATAAAGCTTCTGCTTCTGCCGCTCACAATGGGCATCGGATACGAGCTTATCAAGCTTTGCGGCCGCCACGATAACGTCCTCACCCGCATCATCGCCGCTCCCGGTGTATGGCTTCAGCACCTCACCGTGCACGAGCCGGACGACAAGATGATCGAATGTGCTATAGCCGCAATGGAAGCGGTCATTCCCGAAAATAAAGACGCAGACAATTTCTAAACCACCGTACCCAAGAAGGTGCGAAAGGACCTACCATATGAATATTTTACACGTAAAATACGCTGTCGAGATCGCAAGACACGGCTCGCTCAATAAAGCTGCAGACGCACTTATGATAGCCCAGCCGAACTTAAGCCGCTCCATAAAGGAGCTTGAAGCTGACCTTGGAATTTCCATATTCAAAAGAAGCGCCAAGGGAATGCTCTTGACGCCCGACGGCGAGGAGTTTATCGACTACGCACGCGACATTCTCCTTCGTATCGAGAAGCTCGAGCTATCATACCGCGACGGCTCACATAAGAAACGTAAATTTTCTATATCCGTTCCCCGAGCGTCGTATATTTCCGCCGCGCTTACGGAGTTTTCAAAAAACATCGGCGACGCGGACGTTGAGATATACTATAAGGAAACGAACTCTAAAAAAACCATCAATATGGTTCTGACAAACGAGTTCAAGCTCGGCATCATCAGATATGCGGAGAACTATGATAAATATTATGAATCAATGTTTGAGGAAAAAGGACTTGCACACGATATGGTCGCGGAGTTTTCCTACGTCCTCATTATGAGCAGAAGCAATCCCCTTTCCACCAAGGAAAAGATCACATACGACGATCTTTCAAGCTTTATTGAGATTGCTCACGCAGACCCGTACGTTCCGTCACTTCCGATGTCAAAGGTTTTCCGTGAGGAATTACCCGATAAGATCGGACAGCGAATTTTCGTATTTGAGCGAGCAAGTCAGTTTGAGCTTCTGTCCGAAAATCCCAACACCTTTATGTGGGTATCCCCCGCATCTGCAAAGATGCTCGAGCGCTACGGTCTTGTACAGCGCGTCTGCGAGGGTAACAAAAAGGTATACAAGGACGTTCTGATACGCCACAAGGGGTATAAGATGACAAAGCTTGACAAAGCTTTTATCGAGGCACTTTCCGAATCGAGAAAAGTATTTGTAAAATAATAGCGAATGTTAAAAAGGTCAGGTTTTATCAGACTTTTTTTGTTCAAGCAAAAGCAAATTCACACAAAATCGAGGCGATTTCGTCAATTAGGCGAAACCGCCTTTTTTGTTTGTGATAAATTTATCAAAAATTGATATATCTTTTCAAATAACCCCGATATAACAATTTGATTATTCACAACGGCGAAAAACTGTGTTAAAATATTAACAACGTGCAAAAAGGGGTACCTTTATACCCTCTTTTCGACAGTTAAACAGTTATATATTTTCGGAGGAAACACAAGATGGAACAAAAGGCTTATGAAATTGTTGACAGCGTAGATACCCTGCGCGGCGCAATGGCACGCATAAAGGCGGCGCAGAGAATATTTGCAGACTATACGCAAGAACAGGTCGACAAGATTTTTTTAGCAGCAGCCTCTGCCGCAGACAAGGCAAGAATTCCCCTCGCGAAACTCGCCGTTGAAGAAACGGGTATGGGTGTAATCGAGGATAAGGTTATCAAAAACCATTACGCTGCTGAATACATCTATAATGCTTACAAGGATACGAAAACCTGCGGCGTTATCGAGCGCGACACGGCGTACGGTATCACCAAAATAGCAGAGCCTATCGGTCTTATAGCAGCGGTAATCCCCACAACCAATCCGACGTCCACCGCCATATTCAAGTGCCTTCTCGCGCTCAAAACGCGTAACGCTATCATCATAAGCCCTCACCCGAGAGCAAAGAACTCCACTATCGCGGCGGCAAAGCTTGTCCTTGAGGCGGCAGTTGCGGCAGGTGCGCCCGAGGATATCATCGGCTGGATCGACGTTCCCTCTCTTGAGCTTACCAATACCGTTATGAAGGAAGCCGATATTATCCTCGCTACCGGCGGCCCCGGTATGGTTAAGGCAGCGTACTCGAGCGGTAAGCCCGCCGTCGGCGTTGGCGCAGGTAACACCCCTGCTATCATCGACGACACCGCGGACATTCTTCTCGCTGTAAACTCCATCATCCATTCTAAAACCTTCGACAACGGTATGATCTGCGCGTCCGAGCAGTCGGTTATCGTTCTCGAGAGCATCTACGATGCCGTAAAGAGCGAATTTGCCGCGAGAGGCTGCTATTTCCTCGACGAAGATGAAACCGAAAAGGTGCGCAAGACTATTATAATCAACGGCTCGCTCAACGCAAAGATAGTCGGTCAGAAGGCGGCGAAGATCGCCGAGCTTGCAGGCGTAAGCGTTCCTGCCGGTACAAAGATCCTCATCGGCGAGGTTGAGAGCGTTGAGCTTTCCGAGGAATTTGCACACGAAAAGATCTCCCCAGTTCTTGCTATGTATAAGGCAAAGACCTTCAACGAGGCTCTTGACAAGGCTGAAAGACTCGTTGAGGACGGCGGATTCGGTCATACCTCCTCGCTTTATATCAATGAGATCACCGAAAAAGAAAAGCTCTCCGCTTACACGGCAAGAATGAAGACCTGCCGTATTCTCGTTAATACCCCCTCCTCTCACGGCGGTATCGGCGACCTTTACAACTTTAAGCTTGCTCCCTCCTTAACGCTCGGCTGCGGCTCGTGGGGCGGCAACAGCGTATCCGAAAACGTCGGTGTCAAGCACCTACTCAACATTAAGACAGTAGCCGAGAGGAGAGAAAATATGCTTTGGTTCAGAACCCCCGAAAAGGTTTATATAAAGAAGGGCTGTCTGCCCGTAGCGCTCGACGAGCTTCGCTCGGTAAGAGGCGCAAAGAAGGCGTTTATCGTAACGGATACGTTCCTTTATCA
>JAZSJI010000040.1:0-6003 GCA_045534235.1 Candidatus Flemingiibacterium sp.
CAGGTGCAGAAAACGTCTTGTGATATACTGATGATATGACTTCCGAGTTCAAAAGCTTTGTTGACGATATCATCGCCACGATCAACATTATAGGCATATAGCTCAAATAGCTCAGTTTTGAGCTGAATAGATGCAGGATAGATCTTCAGACCGTCGAGCAAAATTTGTTCGGCTTTTTCAAAGTTCTCCCAAAAATGCTTATTATATTCCAAACGGATATCTTCGATTTCTTTGTCGATATTCCTTACGTCAAAATCGAAAAGCTCATCAAGCGAAACTTTGAAAAATACTGCGAGAGTTGGAATCATTGTCATATCGGGGTAAGAAGCCCCCATCTCCCACTTTGATACAGCTTGTGCGGAGATGTTGAGTGAAGCCGCCAACTGCTCTTGTGTAAGATTACTTGCCCTGCGAAGCTCACGAATTTTATTACCGAGATTCATATTGTTTACTCCTTTTGTTTCATTTCGGAGGCGCCTTCCGTGACTATATTATACCATGTCAATCAAATGTAGTCAAACATCCTGTTCTTGAACTTTTTCAACTGTTAGTTGTGACGGTTGAAAAAAGCACGCCGAGAGCACTTTAGTTGCTCTCGGCATTTTCGTATTCATTCTAAATCTGCTTTATCGCAGGCACGCCAAGTGGGTGACTTTCCATATTAACCTTTAGCGCTCGCATCTATCGGCGTGTCGGTCATAACATTTTCGCAGTCGGTGACGATCTTCGTTACCATATCGCGAAGCGCATAGAATATGCCCTCTCCGTTGACCGTGTAGTACGCGCGTCGGGTTGAGTACGGGTAGTACTTGTAAACCGTAACCTTACCTGCACGGGTTTCAACCGTGAGCGTGAGGTAGGGTTCACCTGCTACAAGCTCGGCAACCTCTGCCTCAGAGAGATCGTCCGAAACGTATCCCTGAACGTAGTTCGAGAGCAGTACCTTATAATACTCGCGGAAGTTTTCCGCATCGGGCTTAAAGCCGCTCGTGCGCTCCGTAACGTCAAGCTCCTTTTCTACTGCCTTGAGGTCAAACACGCGAGTCTTGCCATCACTCTCGACAGTTACGGTCTTGACGTCGTTGATATTCATTAAGAATATCGGGAAATCCACCCACTTTATAAGATCCCATTCTATCCAAGCAGCACTCGAGCCTTTGACCTCTGCGATAAGGTTAAAGAGCATCGAATAAGCGTAGTAATTTCCGTCCTCGTTCTTCTCGCTGAACACCACCATCTGCTCCATATCGTCGTAGGTGAAGTAAACGGCGTGTGCAGGTGTGAGAAGCCCGTACTTTTCAAGCGTTGCCTCGTCGGGCGAAAGCTCCACGGTGCGCGAGCCTGCAAAATCGCCAAGCTGCTGCAATACAGAAGTATAGTTGCTCGTATGGACAGAATAATTTCCGGGAGCGAGCATCGCGTAGACCGTCGTCATTGCCGCCGCTTCCTGCTCGTCCTCGTTAAGTCGGGTAATGAACACTCTCGCGTCCTCGCCGTCCATAATGGCGAAATTTTCGATCATATAGTAAGCGTTTGCCTCAAGCGGAAGCGTTAGCTGCGGCGTGATAAGCGATTCAAGCGGCGCAAGCACGGTGGTGCCGATATCCGCGCCGATAACGTAAACGGCGTTTCTGCCCTCAACGCGAGCGTAATATCCCGTTCCCGAGGCGGTCATATTGCCAAGGTACACGGTATGACTCTCGCCCGTACGCGCGGTAAGCGTAAAGCTCGCGGGCGACTGCGACACGTCAAGTCCGTACTCGCTCATATCCTCGCACTCCTCGTGCACGCGCTCGTCTACGAGCGCAAATCCCGCGTTAACAACGAGCGATGCGAAAAGCTCCGTGTCATACGGCGCGTTCGGGTACTCCGAAAGGAAAAACTCGTCGTATTTTTCGTCATAATAGAAGCCGAACTTGCCGTGCTCGTTCTGTATATCTATCTTTTCTATGTCCTCGCGCTCATGGTGCTCGTACATCAAGATGCGGTTTCCCGTCGTGAGCGCCTCGCCGTCAAGTAGCTCGACCTCTTCAGCAGGCTCGTCTGACACGTGCTCAATTATAGGCTTTACAGCGAAAAGATACAGCGGCAGTGCCAAAGCAATGCAGATTGTCAAAACGATTATGGTCGTACGCTGTTTTTTTTGCGCGTTCTTTTTGCGGCGTTTTTCGAGCGTTTCGGATTTATCCGGCGCCGAAAACAGCGTAGACTCCTCGGAAATCTCATTTTGTTCGTTTTTATCTATCATACGTGCTTTCTCCTGATAAAGATAACTATGCCGAGAATAAATACAAGAGCGGGCACGACAAGCGTAAGCGACCAAGTCCACGCGCCTGCCTGCGCACTTGTAATATCAAGCGAGGTGTCCTCGAATATCTTAAACTTAAGGTCGATCGGAACCTGCTCCTTGCCCATCATTATCATCATCGTGTAAAGGATGTCGGCATTTGCATAGGTCGGCGTTAAGAACATATCCTCCGCGAAGAAGGGCGAGCCGACTGCAAACACGTACGAGTAATGCTTTACGTTATTTATATAATTGCCCTCGCGCGAAACCGTAACGAGCGGATACTGTCCTTTTCCCACGGACTCCTCGCCGACGATCTTCTCGGCGGTTTTCGATGAATAGATCGCAGCCGCTGCCTCACGGTTCTCCTTCTCGTCAAAGAGAAGCTTTATCGGGCTTGCATAGTACGCGATAGTTTTGGGCGGTGTACCGACGGATACGATATCCTTTACGAGCATTCCGCCAACGGAGCTCTCGAGCGAATAATCGCCAACGAGCGCATAGTGCTGATTGTCGATCGAGTTCGCGGGGTCGTAGAGCACCGCGTCCTCGAACTCAATACCCCATTCCGCGAGGAAATCCTCAAGCTCGGGAAGGCGCTCGACGGTGGGATCCATAAACACCATAATGTTGCCATAGCCGTCGAGAAAATCATCGATCTTTTCTATCTCGGATTTTCTTCCCGCAGTAAGCTCGGAGATTCCCTCAAAGTCATACTTCGGGCAGGAAATGATTATAAGGCGTCCGTCCTCCCCGATATCCTCCTTCATAAGGTCTATCGGAAGCACGTCGTAGCCCGCGTCAGCAAAGAGCTGTACCATTGACTCGGAAAGATACTCGCCGTGCGTGTTGGTGTAATACGCGATCGGCTTTTCAGCGAGCGTGCAGGACACCATAGCAGTTATGAGCTTTTGCTCGCCGTTGAATGCCCACGCGGTAACTCCGTCCGTATCGATAACGTACATATTTTCAAGCGTGAACACGCGATATTCCGTACCGCTCTCGACTATGATGCTGGTCGTATCGATAGTGTCCGTGGACGATGTCTTGTATTTAATGACCTCGGAATAATTCTTGACCGGATCGACGTAATCGTACGTGATATTGTCGTATTCGGCGCATATCTCCTTAACGAGCTCGAACACCATCTTTTGTGCCATATTTGCCTCAAGCGTGTCGAAGGGCGAGCAGAAGCGTACCTTGATTTTTGCACTCGGATCAATGGTATCAAGCAGCTCACGGCCTGCGTCGGAAAGACCAAAAAGCTGTGTGGGAGTAAGGTCAAGGTAAATATTCTTGTTATAAACCACCGCAGAGCAGATCACATTTACCACGATAACTGCGGCTACAACAACGGTAGTAAGGATTACAGAGAGTGCTCCGTACTTGAATTTGCGCTTGTTTGCAAGCTTTTTCTGATTATTCATACCGTACACCTCCCACGTCACGACCAACGGCGCTTTTCGTAAATGCGCACGGTGATGAACATAAATACAAAGCAAATAGATACGTAGTAGAGAAGCGACGCGTAGTCGAGGATTCCGTACGTGAAATTATTGAATCGGCTGAATACGGATATCCACGAAAGCACCACTCTTATCGCGTAAACGTCGATAAAGCTGTTGAGGAAATTGACGATCAGCATAAAAAGCAGAATCGCCATAGTTCCGATAGCGGCTACTATCTGGTTTTCGGTCAGAGCCGACACGAAAAGTCCGATAGCTATAAACGCCGCGCCGATAAGCAGTATGCCAACCGAGTTTGAAATGAGCATCGCGCTGTTTGGCGTTCCGAATTTGTAAAGCAATGAAAAGTTTATCGCGTTACCGACAACGTACGTGCCTGCAAACATAGTGAATGCGGCGAGAAATTTACCGAAAACCATTCCCATAAGGCTAACGGGTGCAGTCAGAAGAAGCTGCTCCGTGCGCATCTTACGGTCCTCGCTGAACATTTTCATCGTGAGGAGCGGCACAAGGATAATGAAAACGAACATTATCATCGAGAAGTAGGAAGCAACGTCGCTGTTTACGCCCTGAAGGAGTGTACAAAAGCAGAAAAAGAAGGCGTTTATCGCGAGAAATACTGCGATAAAGACGTATCCGACAGGCGAGGTGAGATATGCCTGCATCTCGCGCTTGTATATAGCTAACATCAGTTCTCGCCCTCCTTTGATTCTTCGTCATTTACCTTAATATCGAACTTTGGAAGCTCGCGTACCTTTTTCGTATTTTTCTTCGTATCAACAAGCGAAATGAATACGTCCTCAAGGCTTGTACCCTGCTGCTCGAGACCTATAAGCGGCCAACCGTTTGCAGCGAGCATACCAAAAAGCCCCTTACGTATATCCACGCCCGACGAGCTTTCGATAGCGTAAAGGAAGCTGTCGCCCTCGCGTTCACCGACCGACTCGGCGCGCGTTACCTCGGGCATTGCGCGAAGTGCGCGGAGTATATCGCGCTGCGGACCGCATATACGTGCACTCAGCCTGCGATTACCCTCGAGTGCGTTGACGACGTTCTCCGTTTTTTCATCGGCGATAAGCTTACCCGAGCTTATAATAAGTATGCGGTCGCACACCGCCTGTACCTCGGAAAGTATGTGCGTTGAGAGAATGACCGTATGCGCGCGTCCGAGGTTTCTGATAAGCGCACGTATCTCGATTATCTCCTTAGGATCAAGACCGACAGTCGGCTCGTCGAGAATGATAATGCTCGGATTTCCAACAAGCGCCTGAGCGATACCTACGCGCTGCTTATAACCCTTCGACAGATTTTTTATAAGGCGATTTTTATTATAGTCGTCGGCGATCTTAACGACCTTGCATATCTCCTCAAGATGCTTCTTTCGGTTAAGACGGCAGCCCTTGAGCTCGTATACGAAATTGAGATACTCGCGAACGGTCATATCCATATAAAGCGGCGGCTGCTCGGGAAGATAGCCTATCCGACGCTTTGCGCCGATAGGATCCTCGAGTATATCCATACCGTCAATCGACACCGTGCCCGACGTCGAGGACATATAGCCCGTGATTATGTTCATCGTGGTAGACTTGCCCGCACCGTTCGGGCCGAGAAAGCCGACAACCTCGCCGTCGCCTATGGTGAAGCTGACGACGTCCACCGCCACCTTCGCGCCAAAACGATTGACCAGGTTTTGTACTTCTATCATCGTTGATCGTCCCCCTGATTTTAGGTTGATTTTATAAATTCCTTGGCAAAAAAACACCGTCGTGCCCGTTTGGGCACGACAAAATTATACCATACTAATATGAATAAATCTTGAACTGTTCGCACGCGCACGCAATAATCGCAAAACTTTCCAAAAGCCCTCACAAGCCCGTCACATTACAGCGATATCACTGACAGCATAGTGCCGCGAACTCCGTGCGACGCGCGGTGGCTGAAAAACAGCGACGGCTGACAGCAGGTGCAATATTCGCACACGTCGATATTAGCATCCGAAAGCCCCGCCTCGAGCAAAAATCGGCGGTTCATACCGACGATATCAGCGTGAAGCCTGCCGTCCCTCTCGCGTATAAACTCGCGCGCCGTATCCTCGCCTACGAGCGCCGCAACCGATTCAAGAAAGTCCTCACCGACCTCGTAACAGCAAAAACGTATCGCCGCACCTATAGCCGCGCGAATATTCTCGGGCTTTGCGCCAAGCTCGCACATTCTGCGAACGCACTCTGCCGCAATCCCCGATGCCGTACC
>JAZSJI010000041.1:0-7505 GCA_045534235.1 Candidatus Flemingiibacterium sp.
GAGGTCTTTTTGCAGCAATTATTCTTGTCTGACAATTTATTTACCTCTATCAAAACAGATTTCTTTACATATATAATTATTATAAACCTTTTTGCATATCTTGTCAATGACGTTAGTGTAAACATTGTTGCAAATTTGTCATTCACTTGACATACGCGAGGATTTTTGGTATAATATACGGAGTAAATCTCAAGAAGGTGATTAGTTCATGATTTTAGGTTCAAGAGAAACCTGCATTGCATACCGATGCCCGTACTGCACGCAGGGAATTAAGAGTATGGTCGGTGTATTCGCGCTGTCGGGTGCTATGAAAAAGCTTAAATGCTCGTGTAATGCAAGCGAGCTTACCATAAACCACACGAGCGACGGAAAGCTTCGTATCACCGTGCCGTGCCTGCTCTGCGGCGGTGAGCACACGTTCGTTATAAGCTCAAACCTATTTTTTAATAAGGAGCTTTTTATATATCAGTGTCCGCACACGGCGTTTGACCTCGTATTTATCGGCACAGAGGCGGCGGTGTCCGCGGCGCTCGACCGCTCGGAAAAGGAGCTTAACAATTTACTGAAGGAAATGGGGCTTGACAGCCTTGATTCGCTCCTTGGCGACGTTGACAAAACGGACGACGACGAGCCCTATGATCCGATGATATACGATACGGTTATGTTCGTAATACGCGATCTTATCGAGGGCGGCGACGTTTCCTGCTGCTGTGACGACGGTGACTACGACGTTGCCGTGTCGGACGACCACGTTAAGGTGTTTTGCCGAAACTGCGGCGCGTCGAAGGATATACCGACCGACAGCGAGCTTGCGGCGAGAGCGTTCGTTGAGTCGACGCACCTGAAGCTTGAAAAGCTGTAATTTAGCGGTAACAAAATCTCGGGGCGTACATAGTATGAAAGTAGGGAGCGAGGCTCACCGACAGGCGGTGTGCAAACTCCCGCAGCACACACCCTATGTGTGCATAGGAGATTACTATGAACAACTGCCTTTGCAACGTATTCGACGACAAGTGCGTATGGCTCATCATCATCGCGCTTCTCATTATCTTCTGTGGCTGCGGCTGCAACTGATAACTAATAAAAAATGGCACCAGGGCGAAAGCCTTGGTG
Source organism: Candidatus Flemingiibacterium sp. (assembly GCA_045534235.1). GTDB lineage: Bacteria > Bacillota > Clostridia > Oscillospirales > CAG-272 > Flemingiibacterium. The sequence continues at coordinate 1,114 of JAZSJI010000041.1, forward strand.
CTGTTTTTTGCGTTTTAGAAGTATAACGGCAGAATAAATTTTGGCATACCTATTGCAATCGGAGGAAGTTTGTGCTATACTTGTGTTAGAATAAAACCTTTGGAGGCAAATTATGAAAAAGGATATAATTTTCGGCATCTGCGCAGACGTTCATCAGCGCGATATTTATGACGCAACGGATAAGATCAAGAAGTTCGTTGACGAGGCGCACGAGCGCGGCGCAGAGTTTATTATAGAGCTTGGCGACTTTGTTCTCGATAACGAGCCCGGACGCAAGCTCCTTCGCGAATGGAACAAATTCAACGGCCCGACCTATCACGTGCTCGGTAACCACGACTGTGAGCACGGCGGCAAGGGCCCTACTATGGCACTTACCGGTCAGCCCTCGAACTACTACAGTTTCGATTGCGGCGCGTACCATTTTATCGTGCTCGACACAAACTATTTCAAGGACGGCGGCGAGTATCACGATTACGGAGATAACAACTATCACAAGGATTTCTTCAACTGCTACATTCCCACAGAGCAGCTTGAGTGGCTTGCGGCAGACCTTGACGCAACTGACAAGCGCTCGTTCATCTTCACTCACGCGACTCTTGCCGTAGGTGACTGGACGATTTACAATATCCACGATTTTCAGGACGTTATCTGGCGTGCCAACGAGAAGGCGGGCTTTAACAAGGTCACGATGTGCTTCTCGGGACACGACCACGCAGACGAGCACCTTTTCAAGGGCGGCGTGCACTATATGATAGTGAACAGTATGTGCCACAAGTACATAGGCCCGAAGTACGTCGATGAGTCCTCGCATAACGCCGAGGTAAAGGCGCAGTTTGATGAGCCGCTTCGTCACATCGCTCGCTACAAGGATCCGCTTTACGCGTTCGTACAGCTTAAGTCTAACGGTCTTATCCGCATCATCGGAAAGCAGTCCGAATACGTTGACTACAGTCCGCTTGAATTACATTGGGAGCACTACACAGCTCCGCAGATCGCGTACCGCGAGTTCTGGATGAACGGCTTCTGCGAGGAAAAGTAAAACTAAAAAGCACCGCGAAAGCGGTGCTTTTTTATGTGTATTTACGCCTTGAAGTTTTCGATTACGTACTGCTCGGCCTCGGCACACCAAAGTCCGTTGCTACCTGCAACAATCTTGGCAAGATCCGCAAAGCGCTTGTCGATCTCTCCGAGCTTTGCGAAGTCCTCGATCGCGGTAAGAGGCATTTCTGCGTGCGTGTAGATAAGCTTCTTGCCGCCCGTGAGCGACGGAAGGTTAAGTGTCGTGTCGATAGCGGCGTTCATACCGCCAACGTGTGTAACCATTACCGCAGGATTGATCCTTCCTTCGCCGATGAGGTTTACGATGTCCTTTATGTCTTCGGGCGTGCTGCCGCTCGTGCCGGCATAGTGATGCTGCGCGTAGTGGACATTGTAGAAGTTTACGGGCGCACTGAACGCCTTGTCCATAGGACCTGCGAAGAAATTAAGGCAGCCGTCAAACGCGAGAATAGCGTCGCCGAGCTCTACTACCGCGGGTACGGGCGCATAAACGAACACGTCGTCAAAGCCCTTGCCGCCGGACATTGCCATAAGCTCGTCCTTGTCGCTTGTCTTTGCGAATACAAGCTCGATGCCATTCTTCTTTGCCTCGTCGGGCGAGAAGATCGACTTTGCGCGCTCAAGTCTTGCGCTGTCGATATCGGTTACAACAACGAGCGAGGGCTTAACGTCACCGTGTAGCGCGCAGTCGATAGCCACGAGTCCCATAGGACCGCAGCCTGCAAGGATAGCAACCTTGCCGTTTGGCTTTATGTTGGTGTAGGGCATAAAATCGCCGTCGAGGTGATAGTTTGCCTTATATCCGCGCAGAACGCAGGATGCAGGCTCGATAAGCGAGCCCTTGAAGTAAGCGTCGCTATTTAGCTTTATGAGATATCCGTTCTTAACGATGTGCTCATAAGCTATGGAGTAGGTGGACACACCGCCGATCTCGCCGAAGGAGTAGCCGATGGTCTGATTGCCCGGGAGATAAGCAAGCACGGGCGGAATGATAACCTTTTCGCCGACTTTGTAATCGTTTTTTAAGTCGTCGCCGACCTCTACGATCTCTGCGCAGAACTCGTGACCGACGATTACGGGATTTTCGGCTACGTTATCGGGTACGCGAAGATGCTTTGCACCCTGCATAGCGGTTTTGTAGGTGGACATGCAAACGCTGTCGGAGATTATTTTTATGAGGATCTCGCCGGACTTTATCTCGGGAAGCTCAAACTCTTCAAGGCGAAGATCCTTTTCGCCGTAAAGGCGGACTGCTTTTGTTTTCATAGTGGTACCTTAAACCCTTCCGTTGCTTCCGAATGTGCGGATCTTGGTGCGGATAGCCTCTCTCATACCCACGCGAGCTTCCTCAAATACGAATGCAGGCCAAGTGGACGGATTTTTCATAGAATTAAGCTTGTTTTTGAGCCCCGCGTTCATCGCGCCCACAACGTCGGAGAAAATGTTGATCTTCGTGATGCCGTGAGCGATAGCGGTCTTCATCTGGTCGTCGGGAGTGCCACTTCCTCCGTGCAGAACGAGCGGACGGTCGCATACTGCGGTGATCTCGTCAAGGCGGTCAATGCGAAGCGTGGGAGTCTTCTTGTAAACGCCGTGCGCGGTACCTATAGCAACAGCGAGGGCGTCAACGTCGGTGATGTCGACGAATTTTACAACCTCGGAGGGAAGAGTGAGCGTGTCCTCGGGATCCTCGTTTTCGACGGTGTCGTTCTCGTTGCCGACCATAGCGTTGCCGACGTGACCGAGCTCCGCCTCGACGGTAACTCCGTTTGCATGAGCAAATCTTACGATGGTTTGCGTCATTCTCGCGTTCTGATCGAAGGGAAGCGCCGAGCCGTCGTACATTACCGAGCTGAATCCTGCCGCAACAGCCGCGCGTATTTCCTCGTCGGTGGTGGCGTGGTCGAGGTGCAGACACACGGGAATGGTGTAGAAATCGGATGCAGCGCGTACCATAGAGGAGAGAAGATTAAGTCCCTTACCGCCAAGGTCAACACCGAGCATCATTAAAAGCGCAGGCGAGCGCTCCTCCTCGCACGTGTCGAGCACCGCTCTCATCATTTCGTAGTTGCTCACGTCAAACGCGGGAATAGCGTAATGATTTTCCTTTGCGTGCGCGAGCATTTCTTTCATTGTAACTAACATAGTTTTTCTCCTTTTCCGACGTTATTGACATTTGGATTTTATTCTGATATAATTATATCATTCAAACATTTTGAAGTCAATAATTGTTCGAAATGTTTGAAAATGAACTATTTTTCGAACAAGGAGAACATTAGAGATGGCACTCGAGGGAAGAAAAAAGGATATTTTAGAGCTTCTTTACGAAAAGGGCAAAATATCGGTCTCCGAGCTTTCGGCGACTCTTTATGTGTCCGAGATGACCGTCAGACGCGATTTATCTGAAATGGAGAAGGACGGCTTTTTGCGCCGTTACCGAGGCGGCGCGGTGCTTAAAATAAATTCGGGAGAAATGCCGATTGCACAGCGATATTTGCTCGACAAGGACGAAAAGGAAGAGCTTTGCAAGCGGTGCGAGCAGTTTCTTCGCGACGGTATGACGGTATTCATCGACAGCTCCTCGACCTGCCAATATTTAATTCCGCACATCCGCAAGTTTAGCAATATAACTATTGTAACCAATTCCGTCAAGGCACTGCTTACCGCAGGTAATATGCACATTCCGTGCATTCTTATCGGCGGTGAGTATTACGAGCACGATATGTGCCTCGTCGGCTCGGTTGCCGAGGAGTACGCGCGAAGCCTTAACGTGGACGTTGCGTTTTTCACGACGGCGGCGTACAGCGAGGACGGAATTATCTCGGACTTTGACGTCAGACAGACGATGATACGCAAAATTCTGATGAAAAACGCAAAGCAGAACATTTTCCTCTTTGAGAGCTACAAGCTAAACAAAAAATGCCTTTACACGCTCTGTCACAGAGATGACGCGACGGCGGTTATCGTGAGCGAAAAATAGAAAAAGCACCGCGTTTGCGGTGCTTTTTTCATAAACTAACAATTTTGCAATGATTCAACCTGCGTTATCAAATTACGGTACCTCTCTTTTTGATAAAGCGCTTCAAAAATCGGATTTTTTAACTTTCCCAATAGAACATCTCTATAATTATCATATTTCCAATGAATGTCATATCCAACGCTACGCAAAAGCGGTGATTTTATTTCTCGCTTGGCTAAATGTCGCGGTAATTTATTTAAATCGTAGTCTACCATTCGTTCTAACATTGACAAAGCATCGTTGTTTCGATTTTCTTTTAAATAAACCTCTGCCAATAAGGAATATATATCGCCGCACTCTCGATAGTGAAGCGGTGGAGTGGCATCCTCTCCTTTGAAAATATCGTCAATTATAGTTAGTGCGTATAAAAAGGTATTTTCAGCATTTGTATAGTCACCGAGCGCAAAATAGGAAAGCCCTATTTTTACAATGTCGTCAATAATAGCTTCAAGATGATATAGAAAATCAGTCTGCCAATGCTTATTTTCCATACCATAATTATTTTGAAAATGAGCGGTATATGCTTCCATTTTATGAGTTGTCATATCCGCTCTGCACGGAAATTCGCTTGCGTGAGATTTTGCCATTTCAAAATTGCCATATGCCGAATGGAGCAGTACCATAATCATATGGGCTCGTAGAACGTCAGTCGTGCTTTTGCCGTATTTTATAATTATATTGGCTTGCCGTATGCACTCTTTGTATATACTTTCGGCATTTTCAGAATCAAAAATAATATTTTCGGGATAGGCCAAAGAAATTCCTGCCTCAAGACAATGCGACAATAAAACCGTGTTAGTTGGATGCTTAATAAGCCCTTTTTGAAGCTCGTCATACCATTCTTTGGAGCTCTCAAGCGTCACGGGATTAGTAAGCTTGGAATAGGCACTATTTATAATCTTTTTCACCTCGTCTTCGTTGTTAACCTCACAGATGCCAAATAAAACATCGGTGCTTACATTGAAAACAGCGGCAAGCGGTACAACCTGCGCAATATCCGGCATTCCCGAATCGTTTTCCCATTTTGAAACTGCCTGCGATGTAACACCAAGCTGCTCGGCAAGTTCTTCTTGCGTGAGATTTTTTTCTTTGCGAAGTTTTTTGATTATTTGTCCCATTGTTTCTTTCATAAACAAGTCCTCCTTGACTGTAGTTTTTGCCTTTACAAGTATATTATCTCATATATCAATGAAGAAAAGAAGCGACTAAAAAGTAAATTGCGACTCAACTTTGCGTTGGATTTATTATATCATATCCTTTTATAAATATCAAATAAAAAAGGCGTACCCACGATAGAACAGGTACGCCAATGTTATGTTATTTATCAGTTCGACAACTTCCTCATTTTCTCAAGTATAGCCTCAAAATAATCGGGAAGCTCACAGTCAAGGCGCAGGAACTCGCCGCTTGTCGGGTGTACAAATCCGATGTGCGATGCGCAGAGGCATTGACCGCAAAGCAGGTCGCCGAGCGTGTGCTCGAACTTCGTGTTGCCGCCGCCATACAGCGTGTCACCGAGGAGTGGATGACCGAGCGACTTCATATGCACGCGTATTTGATGTGTGCGCCCCGTTTCGAGGATACACCGCACAAACGTGTACGTGTGTTCCATAACAGAGAAGCGCCCCAATACCTCGTAGTGCGTGCGCGCATTTCTTCCGTCCTTGCATACCGCCATACGCTTGCGGTCGCGTACGTCGCGGCCGATAGGTGCGTCGACTGTGCCCGTATCCTCTTTAAGGTTTCCGAGCACGATGGCACGGTACTCGCGCTCGAAGCTGTGTTCCTTTATCTGTTCGGCGAGCCTCAAGTGCGACGCGTCGTTCTTGGCGACTATTAAAAGTCCGCTTGTGTCCTTGTCGATGCGGTGCACGATGCCGGGGCGTATCACGCCGCCGATGCCCGAAAGCGAGTCAGCACAGTGATAGAGCAGGGCGTTGACAAGCGTGCCGTCGGGGTTGCCGGGGGCAGGGTGTACGACCATTCCGCGCGGCTTGTTGACTACCAAAAGGTCGCTGTCCTCATAAGCTATGTCAAGCGGGATATTCTGCGGCAGGGCGTCGCCGCTCACAGGCTCGGGAAGCTCGGTTTCGACCTCGTCACCGAGGCGGAGCTTGTAATTCTTCGCCGGAAATTTACCGTTAACGGTTACATTTTCAGTTGAAATAAGCTTCTGCGCCGCCGAGCGCGTAATGCCTTCTGCTTCACTTATATAGACGTCAAGGCGTTTGCCGACGTCCTCGTTTGTGATTGTATTCCTTTAAGCCATTGATCTTGGTTTCCGGCTTCAAATTCTTGCTCGTTGCCAACGGTA